>DASVUA010000520.1:0-2444 GCA_036387295.1 Thermoanaerobaculia bacterium
CTCTCCATGACCGTTGCGTGCGACGGCGGCTCGTGCACGGCCACCACGACGAACACCGGCGGTAGCTGCAGCGGTCTCGTTTATACCGGGTGGTTCAGCCAGGAAACTTCGGAGCACGTCCGCTTCACGGATGTCGACACCACCCTGCCCGGCATCGACGAGTGCTATGACGCGGATGAGTGGGGAGAGCTCGAGGCGGCATTCGCGTTCTGCTACGGCCACAGCGACGTCGGCAGCGGCTTCACCTCGCGCGTCACGGTCTCGGGTGCAAACGCGTCGAACGTTCCGCTCGTCGCCATCACCTGGGTCGGCAGCGCGGATGGTGAGGACGAGCTCGGGAGCGCGTACGCATTCACGAACGCCACCGCCCCGACCTGCACGCCGATCGTCAGCGCGCCTCCCGTCACGCAGTCGGGCGTCGAGTACGCCGTCACCTGGACCGCCATCTCCGACCCGACCGCGCAGTACATCATCGAAGAATCGACCAGCCCGGACTTCAGCACCAACACCACGCAGGCGCAGGTCCACGGACTTTCGCGAGCCTTCCGCCACGACGGGATGGCCACCACCACCACGTATTACTACCGCGTCCGTCCGACGCACTGCAGCGGCGGCACGCCGCAGCCGTCGCAGGTGACCCAGACCGTCGTGCAGGCCGTCGCAGCGCCGACGTCTGAACGCGCCGAGATCACGGTGCCGATCGGCACGATCACCCCGGTTCCGCTGCAGGTCTTCATCCCCGGCGCGACGACGGCCGCCGTCGCGACCTTCACCGCCGTCACGGACAAGCCGTATCTCACCGTCCACCCCTCCTCCGGTGAGCTGCCGCCGAGCGGGAGGACCGTCACGATCCTCGCCGATCCGGCGTCGCTGCCGCCGGGCGCGAACACCGGCACGCTCATCGTGACGATCAGCACCGCCACCGGCGGCCTCACCGCGAACGGCACGAGCACGATCCAGATCCCGGTCTCGATCAGTCTCGTCACGCCGGTCGCCGCGGGCGGTAAAACGACGCCGCCGGCAAACGCGATGATGATCCCGGTCGTCACGCACGTGAACGCGGCCGTCGGGCCGTTTCTCTCCGACGTCCGCCTCACGAACGCGGGCGGCGCACCGGTGAAGTACCAGATCACCCTCACCCCCACGCAGACCAATGCGCTCGTGAGCAGCAAGATCACGCAGATCACCGTCGACGGCAACCAGACCATCGCCCTCAACGACATCGTGAAGAACTTCTTCGGCTACGGCGCGACGCCCAATCCGGCCGACGTCGGGTTCGGCTCGCTGGAGATCCGTCCGCTCAATACCTCGTCGACCGCGACGTACGCGTCGAGCCGTACGTACGCGAGCACGGCCAACGGGACGTTCGGCCAGTTCGTGGCGGCGATGCCGTTCACGAAATTCGCGACGAAGCGTGTTTCAGGCGTTCCGATCCCCGGCGCTCCGCAGACACCGGGCTCGCCGGTGATTTCGCTGCAGCAGGTGGCGCAGTCGGTGAAGTTCCGCACGAACCTCGGCATCGTCGAAGGTGCAGGCGAAGCGGCGACCGGACGGATTCGCATCTTCAACGCGCTCGGTACGATGCTCAAAGAAGTGCCGTACTCGCTGCAGCCGGGCGAGCACAAGCAGATGAATCGCTTCATCAGCGATCCGAATCTCGGCGGAATTGCGAACCTCGAAGACGGACGAATCGAGATCACCGTCGATTCGCCGACCGGCGCCGTGACGGCGTACGCTTCGGTGCTCGATAACGTGACGACCGATCCGCTGGCCGTGATGCCGGTCGACGTGTCGAAGGTCAGCGCGACGCGCTACATCGTCCCCGGCATGGCCGAGCTGCCGAACCGCGTCAACAACTTCCACTCGGATCTGCGCGTGTTCAACGGCGGCACCACCGACGTGCCGCTCACGCTCACCTTCTACCCGCTCGGCGGCGGCGCGCCGGTCGCGGCGCAGCCGCGCACCGTTCGCGCGGGCGAAATGCTCGTGCTCGACAACGTGCTGCCGACGCTCTTCAACGCGACGAACACCGGCGGGTCGGTCGTCATCACCACACCGGCGCCTTCGTCGCTCGTCGCGACCGGCCGCACCTACACGGCGGTCGACGGCGGCGGCTCGTACGGCCAGTTCATTCCGGGCGTCACGGCGGCCGAAGGCACCGGCGTCGGCGAGCGTCCGCTGCAGCTGATGCAGCTCGAGGAATCGGCCGGATTCCGTTCGAACATCGGCCTCGCCGAGCTCACCGGCAACAGCGCCACGGTCCGATTGAAACTGCACCTCCCCGACACCAAAACGACCGCGGTCACCGAGGTCGTGCTGGCGCCGAACGAGTTCCGGCAGTTTGCCGCCGTCGCGGGCCTCAATCCCGGCAAGCAGACGTACAACGCACGGCTGGAAGTGGAAGTGATCGGCGGCAACGGACGCGTGACGGCGTACGGCTCGGT
>DASVUA010000521.1:0-2707 GCA_036387295.1 Thermoanaerobaculia bacterium
ACGACCGTCGGGCAGCTGGGCGGCGATTGCGCCGCGGGCACGGGCGACTTCGAGAGCTACGGCTACGACCAGAACGGTAATCGAACGACGCTCAGGAAGCGCGACGGTTCGATGCTCACCTTCCAATATGACGGCCTCGACCGGATGACGGCCAAGCTCGTCCCCGAGCGCGCCGGGCTGACCCCGGCGCAGACCCGCGACGTCTACTATGAGTACGACCTGAGGGGGCTGCAGACCAAGGCGCGCTTCGACAGCGTCGCCGGGGAGGGCATTTCGAACGATTATGACGCGTTCGGACGCCTCGCCTCAGCGACGACGACGATGGGAGCCGTGAGCCGGACGCTCAACATGCAACATGATGCGAACGGCAACCGCACGGCCTTCGTTATGACCGCTTCCACCGGCAATTATCACCAGACCTTCGTCTATGACGGGTTGGGGCGGCTGAAGGCGCTCAAGGACTTTGCCGGCACCACGGTGTCGATGTTCTACGACGCCTTCGGGCGGCGATCGAGGGTGGAGACGGGCAATCCGGGGAGCGCGACCGCGGCAACCGCCTATAGCTACGATCCGGCAGGCCGCCTGTCGAACCTCGGCCACGACCTCGCAGGATCGGGAGCCGACCAGAGTCTCGCCTTCGAGCATAACGAGGCTTCCCAGATCGTCAGCCGGACGAGCAGCAACGACGCCTATGCGAGCAACGCCGCCTACAACGTAAGCCGCACCTACGGAGTCAACGGCCTGAACCAATATACGGCCGCCGGTCCGGCCAGCTTCCAATACGACCCCAACGGCAATCTCATCTCGGACGGCTCTTCGAACTTCGTCTACGACGTCGAGAACCGGCTGGTCTCGGCCTCGGGCGCGAAGACCGCCAGCCTCGCCTACGATCCGCTCGGGCGGCTTTGGGAGACGTCCGGCGGTACGGCCGGAACGAACCGCTTCCTCTACGACGGCGACCGGCTGGTGATCGAATATGACGGCGCGGGCAACGTCCTTCGGTCCTACGTCCATGGCTCCGGCGCCGACGACCCGATTACCTGGTACGAGGTCGTGGTCGGAGGCTGGCACCGGCGGTTCCTGAAGGCCGACCACCAGGGCTCGATCGTCGCGGTCGCCCTGGGCGACGGAAGCGCAGCCGTCGTCAACGGCTACGATTCCTGGGGCATCCCCAATGCCGGCAACCAGGGGCGCTTCGGCTATACCGGCCAGGCGTGGATCCCGGAGCTCGGAATGTGGTACTACAAGGCGAGGGTCTACTCGCCGACGCTGGGAAGATTCATGCAGACGGATCCGGTGGGCTATAAGGATCAAATGAACCTATATGGCTATGTCGGCAACGATCCGCTAAACCGTGCCGACCCCACTGGTTTGATCGACATTTATGTGGGGGGCGGCGGCGACGACTGGCTTACTCATCAAGTTGAGAACTATGCGGCCGCCCGCAACGACCAATATTACAGTTGGACTCAAGGAAGTTCCATCGTGGCCGCTATTCGTGACGCAGCCGGCCGCGGCGAACCGGTGAACGTGGTCGGACATAGCTTCGGCGGCGCTGCCGCGATGAGCGCGGTCGGACAGGCAGGCGTAAAGGTCGACACGCTCATCACCATCGACCCGGTGGGGGGCGTCCTTCCAAGCTTCAACGCTCTCAATGTCGACAAATGGGTCAACGTCACTGCTGATCCCGACGATTGGGACCGGAGCGATTATATCGCCTGGATCGGTGGAAAAACCCCAACGAGAATCACAGACCGGGCCGACGAGCAGGTAACGTCCAAGCAGCACCACGGAGCGTTTCCCACGATGATGCGGGAAATAAATGGCGACGGTCGTCTGCGGGAATCCGATCGCGAGGCCCACAAAGAGAATGATCGCAGGAAAAGATGCACTTCCATGGATGTACGCAACGGCAGCTGCTAGGATGGATCGGCATCTACCGAGTTACGCGTCGATTCACCGGCGGCGAGGCAGCCTGCCGTCCAGCTACGGAGAGCCGTCTTGCGAAACCTGATCATGGTAGCAGCGCTAGGGTGCGCTTCACCGCTGCTGGCCGGCTGCCGGGAAGTGGCGGTGCCGATCGAATACGCTGTCGCGGTCGAGGTGCAATTCGACGCGGCCGTTCCGCAGCGGCAGCCGAGCGCAGTGCACACCTATGGTCTGGAGATAATCGTCTCCCGTGAAGCGATCGATACTATCGCGGACGAGCAATTATATACATTCGTTCATGTGACGCGGTGTTCCGGAGGCGAGATCATCGCGATCGCGGAGACGAAGCTGGACAACCTCGATCTGATCGATTTCGACGGTCTGCGCAGGAAGCTCGACAAGGACCCGGCTGGGCGATTCCGGCTGAGCGCAAAGTTTTCTTCACCGACGACTCTCAAGGCCGGCGAGGCATGCCTCGCCTTCGACGGGGGCAGTTATCTGGCTGGCCAAGCCAGTTCCCGCCCGATCCCGATCGGGGTGAAAAGACGCGACTAAAATGAAGATCGCATTCCGGCTTCCGGACGGCAGCGTCGAGACCATGCATGCCGAACCGCTCGCGGACGGTACGTTTCGGCTGGACAACGTTCCGTTCCACGCTCGCGGCATCAGCTACGCCGATGAATTCACGGTCGTGCCGGAGGACGGGCGCCTGTTCTTCGCGGACATAGCGCATCGCGGTGGGCATTCGACCTATCGGGTGAAGCTTCCGGAAGGGAGG
>DASVUA010000522.1:0-5110 GCA_036387295.1 Thermoanaerobaculia bacterium
GGAGCACCGGTTCGTCTGACCGCGCGGTCTGCGGCTCCCAACGGCTGACGCTCCCGCGTCCTTGTCACGTCCCCACCGGACGCTCCGCATCTGTCAAATATGTCCCTAGACACGATTGTCAGGAATGTCCCTGGTCATACCCTCTCAGCCCGCCGGTTTGGTCTGCGAAGGGTCGATCTTGGCGAGCGGTTCTCGCGCGGGGCCGTTGAGCACGCTGCCATCGGGTTTGAAGCGGGAGCCGTGGCAGGGGCAATCCCAGGTCTTTTCAGCGCCGTTGAACGTGACGTCGCACTTGAGGTGCGTGCAGATGGGAGAGACGCAATACAGCGTTCCGGCTTCGTCGCGGTAGGCGGCGACCTTCTTTCCGCCGAGGCTGATGATCTTGCCTTCGCCGGAATGGACTTCGTCCGTGCTCGTCGCTTCGACGTCGTGCGAGGTGAGGCGATCGGCGGCCAGATGCGCGGGGAAATGCAGGTTCTCCGTGATGAACTCGCGCGTCGTCATGTGCGGGCGCTGGCGATGCACGTCGAAGAGCGGAGCCCACTCGTTCTCCACGCCGGTGATGAGATCGGCCACCAGCATCGCGCCGACGGTGCCGAACGTCATCCCCTGCCCCGAGTAGCCGGTCGAGACGTACACGTGCCCGGTGCCGCCGATCAGCGGAAGGCCGCTCGCCGGCTCCAGAATCTGCCCCGACCAGCGATACGCCTGCGGCACGTCGCCAAAGTACTCACGCACGTAGGCGTCGAGGCTGGCGAACGACTCCTCGGTGTCTTCCTGCTCGCCGGTGCGATGGTCCATGCCGCCGACGATCATGAACGTTCCTTCGTCGGTCTCCTGCCAGCGGGTGTAGTGATACGGATCGGCCGTGTCCCAGAAGAGCCCTTCCGGATGGTCTCCTTCGACGCGATACGCGGCGGCGTAGGTGCGATAGGCGTACGCCTTCAGGTAGACCTCGTTGAAGCCGGAGATCGGCGAGTTCGTGGCCTGGAAGATGGCGCCACAGGTGACGCGGCCGCCATGTTCCGTCTCGACGACGCACGGCTCGCCGTCGTGCGCGCCGGTGACCTGCGTGCGCTCAAAGATGCGCACGCCTTCCGCGACGCACTGCCTTGTGAGGCCTGCCAGATACTCTTTCGGATGGAACTGCGCCTGGTTCGGCCAAAGGATCGCGCCGCGCGTGGCGAAGGGCAGCGGGACCTCGTCGATCCACTGCGCGTCGAGACCGGCGTCGCGCGCCGCGGACGCTTCGGTCTTCAGCTCGGAGACGTATTTCCGTTTTTCGGTGTAGGAGTAACCGGGGACGCGCTTGAAGTGACAGTCGATGCCGTAGCGCTCGACGAGCTCGGCGATCTTTTCGACGGCCGCCCGCTGCGCGGAGCCGACCAGTTTCGCTTCGTCGATCGAGTACTTCCTGCGAATGTAGTTGTAGCCGGCGTCGAGGGAGACGGTGATGTGCGCGGTCGTGTTGCCGGTTTCGCCGCCGCCGACGGTCTCGCGCTCGAGGAGCACGACGCTCTTTCCTCGCTGTGCGAGAAGGAGTGCTGCCGTCAGGCCGGTGATGCCGGCGCCGATCACCACGACATCGGCGTGAAGGTCTCCGCGAAGCGGATCGAAGCGGGGTGCGCCACTGCTGGCGTGCCAGAGAGAAATGTTTTGCTGGTCCATCGCGGGCTCTGCAAGGCAAGAAATATGCGCGTAAACGCGAGCAAATCCGCAAATCGTGCATCTGTCGACGGGCACGCTTCGTGCGATGAGTGACTCCGCCTGTAGGCAGAGAAAGCGGTAAACAGCAACGTATATCTCAACCCGAAGGAGACACTTCATGGCAACCAGTAAGCGCGGTTTTGCGTCGATGGATGCGTCCAAGCAGCGTGAGATTGCAAGCAAGGGCGGACGAGCGGCGCACGCAAAAGGCACAGCGCACGAGTTCACGTCCGATGAGGCCCGCGTCGCAGGCCGTAAAGGCGGAGAAGCGGTGAGCCGCGATCGCGCACACATGGCTGCGATCGGGCGCGAAGGTGGTCACAGCCGCGGACAGCGTGCACGTGCCGCAGCGACGAGCACGAGCGGCGGTTCGGACGTGGCGCAGGGCACCGGTTCGCAGCCGTTCGTCCGTCAGGCGAACGAAGAGCGCAGCGGTTTCGAGAGCGGGCGCAACGCAGGCTCCGGCTTCGGTTCCCAGGAACGTCCCGGTACGGCCCGCAGCGAGCGTTCGAACGACAGCAACAACGATCGCGAGAACGGCCGCAACGGCTTCTGAACAAAGACAGTTCGGCGCGAATCATCCGAGGACAGGCGCGTGCCTGTCCTCGATTTTTCTAAGCGTCTTCCATCCGGTCGGCGAGCTCCGCTCCCAGCACGCCGGTCACGATGATGAGGAGCACTCCGGCGGCGGACAGCGCAATCGCAACTGCACCCGGATGTCCCGGCTCCGCGCGGCGCAGCAGCCAGCTCGCGGCGAACAGCAGCGCCACGATGAGGTTCCCGCCGCCGTGCATCGCGCCGATCCGGCGTGCGCGCGTCCCGCGCGGAATGGCCAGAAAGTCGGCGATTCCGAAAATCGCCGCCACTCCGCCGCCGATCACTCCCGCGAAAATCATCCACCACGCGACAGTCCCGAGCTCCATCCGTCCGGTCAGCAGGTAGCCGAGGTCGAAAAAGAACGACGTCGCGAGCAGCCCGAGAGGAAAAACGATCAGGATCTGATGGAGTGGATGCCCGAGGATTCGCGCTCTAGCGTGCACCGCCCTCTTCATACGCCATCTTCAGCACTTCCGCAAAATGGAGCGTCGTGCGGCCGGTCGACTGCTCGATCTGCTCGCGGCAACTGAATCCGTCCGCGATGATCAGCGTGTCGCGATCGGCCTCGCGCACCATCGGCAAAAGAACCCGCTCGCCGAGCTTCATCGAAAGGTCGTAGTGCTTTTTCTCGAACCCGAACGCGCCGGCCATGCCGCAGCAGCCGGAATCGGGGTGCGTCAGGTCGAGCCCGAGCTTCCGCAGCAGCGTTTCTTCGTCGTCGAAACGCATCACCGCTTTGTGGTGACAGTGCGCCTGCACGATCGCTTTCTTCGCCAGCGTGGGAAGCGCAACTCCTTCACGCGCAAGGAACTCGCTGAGGGTGAAGGTCGAACGGGCGAGCTGCAGCGCCGCTTCGTCGTTCGGCCAGAGGTGCGGCAACTCGTCGCGAAAGACGGAAACGCAACTCGGCTCGAGACCGATGACCGGCACTCCGGCCGCGAGCTCGGGCGCGAGGACGTCGAGCGTTTCGCGCAGCAGTTTTTTTGCGCGATCGAGAAAGCCCCAGTCGTAGAGCGGCCGTCCGCAGCAGACGCGTTTGCGCGGGATCGTCACTTCGTACCCGGCGCGCTCGAGCACGTCCACTGCCGCCATTGCGGTTGCGGGGAGAAAATGATTGTTGAACGTGTCGGGCCACAGCAGCACCCGTTTGCGTCCGGCAGATTTTGCACGTGACGCAAACATCTCCCGGAAAGTTTTACGTGCGAAGCGAGGCATCTGCCGCTCCTTCGCCACGCCGGCGATCCGTTTCGCACCGGGAACGCGCGTCATCAGGTTCGCGAGCCGCGGCGCGTGAGACGCGAGACCTGCCCACCAGTAGATGAGCCCCATCGTGTACGCCGGCATCGGCCGCAGCCGCCCTTTGTAGTAGTGCGACATGAATTCGGCCTTGTACGTGGCCATGTCGACCTGGGTCGGGCAGTCGCCTTTGCAGCCTTTGCAGGCGAGGCAGAGATCGAGCGATTCCTTGACCGCCTCGTTTTTCCACGAGCGCGGAATGGTCTCCCCTTCGAACATCTCGAACAGCAGCCGCGCGCGGCCGCGCGTGGAATGCTCTTCTTCGCGCGTCACCTGGTAGCTCGGGCACATCGTGCCGCCGTCGAGACGCCGGCAGCGGCCGACGCCGACGCATCGCAGGACGGCGTGGTTCATCCGGCCGTGATCTTCGACGTACGAAAAGTGCGTGTCGGGATTCCACGGTTTGTAATCGCTGCCGAGGCGGAGGTTTTCGTGAATGTCGTACGGCGCGATCAGCTTTCCGGGATTCATCTTCCACTGCGGATCCCAGAGCGACTTGAACTCGCGGAATGCCTGCATCAGCTCGGGGCCGAACATTTTCTCGAGCAGCGCGCCGCGCGCCTGACCGTCGCCATGTTCTCCGGAGAACGAGCCGCCGTACGACGCGACGAGATCGGCCGCTTCGTCGATGAACGAGCGGAACTTCGCGATGCCGGGTTCATTCGTGAGGTCGAAGTTCGTCCGCGTATGCACGCAGCCATCGCCAAAGTGCCCGTAAAAATCGCCGCCGTATTCGTAGCGCACGAGCAGTTTGCGGAGGTCACGCAGGTAGCCGCCGAGTTTCTCCGGCGCGACCGCGGCGTCTTCCCATCCTTCCCACATCAGCGCCTTGCCGGGAACGTGGCCGGTGGCGCCGAGCCCCGACTCGCGCACGGCCCACACGAAGCGCGCTTCTTTCGAAGCGTTGTCGAACAGCCGCGTGCGCGCGGCCGGCATCGTCCCCGAGAGTCTCTCCGCTTTTTCCATCGCTTCGGCCAGCGTCGTGCCGCCGAATTCGACCAGCAGCCAGCCGCCGCCCGGCGGGAGCAGCGCGATGCCGTGCGGGTTCATCCGCTTGAACTGCTGATCGCGCACGAGGAGATCATCGAATCCTTCGAGCCCGATCGGACCCGATTCGAGGATGCGCGGCACGTCGTCCGCGGCGTCGTACACCGACTCGTAGCCGATCACGAGCAGCGCGCGCGCGGGAGGGCTGTGCACCAGCTTCGTTTTCGCTTCGAGCACCAGCACGCAGGTCGACTCGCTGCCGACCAGCGCGCGCGCGACGTGAAACCCGTTCTCGGGAAGCAGCTCGTCGAGGTTGTAGCCGGAGACGCGCCGCGGGACCTTCGGAAATTTCGCGCGGATCAGGTCGGAGTAGCGCGTGCGGATCGCTTTCAGCCCCTCGTAGATCTCGCCGCGGCGGCCGCCTTCCTGGATGATCGATTCGAGCTCCGCGTCGCTCGTCGCACCGACCGTCATCCGCACGCCGTCGTACGTGAGGATGTCGAGCTCCTCGATGTTGTCGACC
>DASVUA010000523.1:0-1570 GCA_036387295.1 Thermoanaerobaculia bacterium
CGAGCTCGACGTCACAGTGGCCGCAGCAGCGAACAGCCGGCGGGCTAAAGCCCGCCGCTCCACCAAACACGTCGCTCTCGCGAACCGCATGTTCAGTTTGGAGTGCGGTGACGCCAGTCACCGCTTTCACTCGCGGCAGCAACGCTGCCGCAGCAGCGAACAAGCAGGCGGGCTAAGAGCCCGCCGCTCCACCAAACACCGTCTCGCGAACCGCGTGGCTGGCGCGGCGGCACGCATTCCTCGGCTCGCTCCTTGCTCTACAGTCATGAACGGGCTCACTGCCTGAAGGGGGAATTTTCATGGCGAATCGACCAGGGTGGTACAACGAGGAACATGACAACGCGTGGACGCGTGTCAAAGCGGCGTTCAGCAATGATTGGGAACAGACCAAAAAGGATTTCGGGTCTGATTCTGCCCGTGAGCTCAATCAGGATGTCGACGACACGCTGAAGCAGGCGGCCGGCTCCGACGATGCCTTTGAAAACCGCGAACAGGCGTTCCGTTTCGGCCACGCCGCACAGAGCCAGTACGGAACCACCCATCCGTCCTGGAACGCCGATCTCGAATCGAAATTGCGTGAGGATTACGGCACCGATTACGATCGCGACCGCGACTACATCCGCCACGCATACGACTACCGCTAGCGTTACCGCCTCAAACGCGGCTGCAATCAGGTGCCCCTCTCGTGATCCGGGAGGGGCATTGTTGTTATAGACAGGCGTTGTTTAGTGGAGCGGTGTCGTGTCGAGCCACGTTCGGATCTGGGCGACCAGCATGTCCGCCGGTGAGGCGGCGTCGAGCGGCAGGGCGTCGTCGGGTTGTTCGAGCGTTTCGAGCTGGCTCTCGAGCAGGCTCGCGGGCATGAAGTGGCCCTGCCGGTCGCGGAGGCGTTGCGCGAGGACGCCGCGGTCGGCCTGGAGGAAGACGAAGCGGACGTCGGCGATGTTTTCGCGCAGCCGTTCGCGAAAGTTGCGGCGCAATGCGGAGCAGGCGAGGACGGCGTTTTGCCCGCTCGCGTCAACCTGCAGCAGGAGCGCACGCAGCCGTTGCAGCCACGGCTCGCGGTCCGCGTCCGTCAGTGGAACGCCGGCGCGCATGCTGGCGATGCTTTCGGGCAGATGAAAATCGTCGGCGTCATGAAATGGCCAGCCGAGCGCTGCGGCCAGTGCGCGGCCGACGTGAGTCTTCCCGCAGCCGGCGATCCCCATCACGACGACGATCACTCTCCACTCACGAGCAAAGATAGTGCGCGCGTCACTCGGCGTAGGCGATGGTCGACAGCAAGGCGTTCTCCGCCTGCCGTGAATCGAGCCGCGTGTGCTGCACGACCACCGGCACATCGCTCTCGATCACGCTCGAATAATCGGTATCGCGCGGGATCGGTTCGGGGTCGCTGAGGTCGTTGAAGCGCACATGCAGCGTCCGCCGGGCCGGAACCGTCATCTCGTACGGGCCGGCAGGCTCGCGGTCGGCAAAGTAGATCGTGATCCTGACCCGCGCCTCGCTGTCGCCGGCGTTCAAGATGCAGGCGGTCTCGTGGCTCGTCATCTGCGGCTCCGGTCCCGTGCTG
>DASVUA010000524.1:0-3124 GCA_036387295.1 Thermoanaerobaculia bacterium
GGGGCATCAACAAGCGGGTGAGAGGCGTCGAGACGAGCCGCGGCTTCGGCTACTACCTCTGGTATCCCGGTGAGCTCGCGTGGTGGCTCGCGCCGCAGCGATGACCATCTACATCGTCCGCCGCCTCTTCTACGCGGTCCTGACGTTCTTCGGCATCACCGTCGCCACCTTCGTTCTCATCCACAGCGTCCCGGGCGATCCGATCTCGTTCTTCATCGGGCGCGCCGGCACGACCACCATCGCGCCGGAGATCCTCGCCTCCATCCGGCAGGAGTTCCATCTCGACCAGCCGTTGCCGGTGCAGTACGTCTACTGGCTGCGCGCCGCGGCCACGTTCGACTTCGGAACGTCGATCACCGAGCGGCGCCCCGTTCGCGACCAGATTCTCGAGAAGCTGCCGAACACGTTTCAATTGAACTTCGCCGCGTTCGCGCTTTCGGCGCTGTTCGGAATCCCGATCGGCCTCTGGAGCGCCGCCTACTCCGGCCGCGCCGCGGAGCGAGCGTCAGCGGTCGGTTTCTTCCTGCTCTATTCGTTGCCGAGCTTCTGGGTAGCCCTGCTGCTGATGCAGGTCTTTTCGGTCCGTCATGACTTTCTGCCGCTCTTCGGGATGACGTCGGACGATTATCTCGAGCTCGGTCCCGGCGCGCAGCTCGCTGACCGGATCAAGCATCTGATTCTTCCGGTCGCGACGATGACGTACGCGCAACTGGCGATCTTCGCCCGCTTCTCCAAGTCCGCACTGACGGAAGTGATCCGGCAGGATTTCATCACCGCCGCGCGTGCGAAGGGGGCAGCGCCGGTTGCGGTCTACTGGCACCACGCGTTCCGGAACGCACTCATTCCGCTGATCACGCTCTTCGGCCTCACGGTGCCCTATCTGATCTCCGGCAGCGTCATCGTCGAGCAGATCTTTCAGTGGGACGGTGTGGGGCGGTTGTACGTCGATTCGGTGCTCGCGCGCGATTACCCGACGGTCATGGGGCTCACCGTCATCACCGCCGTCGTGACGCTGCTCGCCGGCCTCGCCGCCGACATTCTTTACGCCGTCGCCGATCCGCGTGTGAGGCTGGGGGAGCGGGCGTGAGGGACGACTCGCCGGATTCGCTCTGGCGCTCGACCTGGAGACGCTTCCGCCGCAGCAGACTGGCGAGCTTCGCGCTCCTCTATGTCAGCGTCGTCGCATTCGTCGCATTTTTCGCGCCGCTGATCGCCAACCGCAAGCCGCTCCTCATGCGGACTGAGAGCGGCTGGTCGGCGCCGGCGCTGGCCGACTACTGGGTCGCCGATCCCGACTACGATCCGCCGGCCGTTGCGGCGACGTTCACACTCCGGGCGCCGGTAGCGTTCTCGCCGAATACGATCGACCTCCGCGCACGCCTGCTGCCGCCCGGCCACGGCCATCACTTCGGCACCGACGACCTCGGGCGCGACGTCCTCGCGCGGATGATTCATGGCGCGCGAGTCTCCATGACGGTCGGACTCCTCGCCACGATCATCGCGCTGGTGGTCGGCTCGTTCTTCGGCGCGATCGCCGGCTATTACGGCGGGGCGGTCGACTGGATCGTGTCGCGGCTGATCGAAGTAGTGCTCTGCTTTCCGTTCCTGTTCCTGCTTCTCGGCATCGTGGCGCTGTTCAAGCCTTCGATGCTGACGATCATGATCGCGCTCGGCCTGACGTCGTGGACCAGCGAAGCGCGCTACGTCCGGGGCGAGTTTCTGCGCATCCGTGAGATCGAGTTCGCGCAGGCGGCGCGTGCGAGCGGCGCTCGCGACGGCCGCATCATCTTTCGCCACCTGCTCCCCAATGCGCTCGCGCCGGTCCTCGTCTCCGCCAGTTTCGGGGTCGCGGCGGCGATCCTCACCGAATCCGCCCTCTCGTTTCTCGGCCTGGGCATTCCGCTCCCCACCGCGTCGTGGGGCGGCATTCTCTCCACGGCGCGCGAGCACATCGAATACGCATGGTGGCTCGTGCTCTTTCCCGGGCTCGCGATCTTCACCATCGTCGCGGCGTTCAACATCGTCGGAGAACGTGTGCGCGACGTCCTCGATCCGCGCAGCGAATAGGCCCCGCGGTCAGGCCGGCGTCAAACGAAGGCGGAGCGCCTCGAGGACCAGGGGAGGGACGAGGTGCGAGACGTCGCCGCCGAGACGGTGGACTTCTTTCACGAGGCGCGACGAGACGAACGTGTACTCGACGGCGGGGAGCATGAAGATCGTCTCCGCTCCCGCGTGAAGCTCGCGGTTCATGAGCGCCATCTGCAGTTCGTATTCGTAATCCGAGACGGCGCGGATGCCGCGGATCACGACGTTCGCATCGACGCGGCGCATGAACTCGACCAGCAGACCGGAGAACGAATGCACTTCCACGCCGTCGATCGTTTCCGTGCAGCGTGCAATGAGCTCCATCCGCTCGGGAACCGAGAATACGGGCGATTTTCCTTCGTTCTCGAGCACGGCCACGAACACGCGATCGAACAATGCCGACGCGCGCCGGATGATGTCGAGATGCCCGTTCGTCAATGGATCGAACGAGCCGGGATAAACGGCGATGCGCATGGCGCGGATGCTAGCAGATGTGCACAGTGTGATGGTCAACGTCTTGACGATCAGCCATTGCGGTCCTAAGATGGGCGTGACTTCGACGTGCGCTGATTTTCGGGGAGGGTGTGAATGCGGCAGAGAATCCAGGTGAAACGATCGAATCCGGCTCCGGCGCAACCGCCGCGCAACACGAAGGGCCGGCTCCTTTCGACGCTCCTCACGTACATGCCTGGTGCGTGGATCGAACCGAAAAACAACGAGCTGATCTCGCTGTATCGCCTGCGCTATCGCATGGCGATGGAGGAGCAGAAGTTCGACACCGCGATGATCTTTCTCAACAAGATCCTCGAGCTCGATCCGATGAACCTCGAAGCGAAGCTCTGCAAAGGCGACATCTACCACCGCTGCCTCGGCGACTACCCGAGCGCCATCGAGCAGTACAACAAAGTGATCCGCCTCTCCGCCGGCAACGACGCCAATGTCGAGCACCGCGCGCGCGTAGCGATGAGCGAGATCATGGAAATGCTGTCGTAGAAGTGGCGTGGGGCTTTATGCGTTAGGCACTTGGGGAGTGTCGCGC
>DASVUA010000525.1:0-1922 GCA_036387295.1 Thermoanaerobaculia bacterium
ACCGACGCGATCGGTTACGCGTACCGCAATCTGAAGCTCGGTGTGTGCGATTACGTCGTGACCGGCGGCGCGGACGCGACGATCACCGAAGGCGTCCTGACGGGCTTCTGCATGATGCGCATCGTCACGAACACCCACAACGACGATCCTTCCCGCGGCTCGCGTCCGTTCACCTCGAACCGCGACGGGTTCGTCCTCGGCGAAGGGGCGTGGATGTTCGTGATGGAGCGCGAGTCGACCGCACGTGCGCGCGGCGCGCACATTTACGCCGAGGTTGCGGGGTATGCGTCGACGTGCGACGCCTATCACCGCGTGCGGATGGACGACTCGGGCGAAGAGCCGGCACGCGCGATGATGCTGGCGATGAAAGACGCACGCGTCGATGCGACGGAAGTCGGCTACGTGAACTATCACGGCACGTCGACCGATCTGAACGACCGCATCGAAACGCGCGCGGTGAAACGTGCGTTCGGCAGTCACGCCACGAAGCTCGCCGGCTCCGCCACGAAGTCGATGATCGGCCATCCGCAGGGAGCCTGCGGCGCGGCCGGCGTCGCCGCGACGCTGATGGCATTTCGCGACGAGATCCTCCCGCCGACGATCAACCTCGACACGCCCGACCCCGAGTGCGATCTCGATTACATTCCGGACGTCGGCCGGCACGCGACGATAGACACCGCGGTCTGCAACACGATCGCCTTCGGCTCGAAGAACTCCGCGCTCGTGTTGAAGCGCGTCTGAAAAGGCTTCATCTGAAAAGGCTTCAGTGGAGCGGCGGCCTTTAGGCCGCCGATTGATGCTCGGCGGGCTGAAGCCCGCCGCTCCACCAGACAAAACCGTCAGTCGGAGCGCGGCGTTTTGATGAGAGGGATCACGGAAAGCGCGCGCTTGACGCGTTCGTCGTGCGCGCTGCGGCGATAGCGGAGCCGCGCTGCCGAGAAGCCGCCGACGAACCCGAAGAAGTGTCCGGCCCACGAGATCCCCTCGGCCGGCACGAGTGCGTAGGCCATCGAGGCGCCGTAGCCGAAACCCACCGCGAGCATGATCGCGATCGAGGAGAGCCGCCTGTCGAAGGCGCCGCGGAAGACGAGATATCCGAAGAATCCGAAGACGATGCCGCTCGCGCCGATGTGCTCGGAGTGGCTCGTGCCGAACAGCCAGGTGCCGAATCCCGCCACGAGCAGCGAGACGAGCGTCACGAAGAGCAGTTCGTCGATTCCGCGGAAAAGAATGATCGCGCCGAGGATGACGAACGGGATCGTATTGGCAACGAGGTGGTCGAAATCGGCGTGAATCAGCGGCGCGACCGCAATGCCGTCCAGCCCTTCCAGCGTGCGCGGCACAATGCCGTGTCCCGCGGCGGACCTCCCTGTGCCGAACCAGTCGAGGATGCGGACGATCCACATCGCGGCCGTCGCGCCGCCAAGCGTCGCCGCGGGTGCAATCAATGTTTTCCTCATCGCGGTTCAGCGTGGCCGCAGGCGGATCGAGCTCGTACGCGAGGCTGGAGCGAGTCCGTTACTCCACGTCCATCTGGATGCCGCCGACGAACCCTGCGACGACGTTGTACAACGCGGCGCCGATCAGCGACATCACGAAGCCGAGCACACCGTAGAAGATCGGCAATACCACGACGGCCGCGGCGCCGAACATCATGCCGGCCAGCGCGTCGCCGCCCTGCTGTGCGGCACCGAACACTCCGCCGACGATCGAGACGGCGCTGATGATCGCGCCGAAGATCAGCCCCATGAGCGCGTAAAGCACGCCGCTGATCTTCGCAAATGAAAGAGGACCGAACCTTCGAATGACCATTGAGCCTCCCGGAAAAGCGAGTGTAGCACCGCACCTAAAACGTCTTCGCGCGTCAGTACGCCGCACGCGTTCTCTGGTGGAGCGGCGGGCTTCAGGCCGCCGGATTGCTG
>DASVUA010000526.1:0-7157 GCA_036387295.1 Thermoanaerobaculia bacterium
TTTCTCATGACTCGCGAACTGCAACAGCACCTGTCCGAGACCGAGCTCGAAGAAAATCTGCAGACCCAGTACGCTGGCAAACGTGTAGTAGAAACCCTGCTCCTGCGGCGTCATGAAGTGCGCGATGAGGAGCAATGTGAACGGGCCGGAGAGCACCGTCCAGCCGCGGGCGAGCAGAGTGATCGCAACGGCGCGGTCGATCCCGGAGAATCGGGCGAGCCGAAGCACCTGCGCCTGCCCTCGCGACAGAATCCCCATTACGCGCGGGAGGCACGCGCTCGCGCCCGAATCACTGTCTCACCGCTTGGTGCAACGCCTCGATCATGTATTCGAGCATCTCGGTCGAAAGACCGGGATAGACGCCGATCCAGAACACCTGGTTCATCACGAAATCGGTGTTCGGCAGATCGCCGATGCTCCGGTGGGTGATATTGCGGTAGGCCGGCTGCCGCAGGAGGTTGCCGGCGAACAGCAGTCTCGTTCCG
This sequence comes from Thermoanaerobaculia bacterium, assembly GCA_036387295.1. Taxonomy (GTDB): domain Bacteria; phylum Acidobacteriota; class Thermoanaerobaculia; order Gp7-AA8; family Gp7-AA8; genus QHVT01. The sequence continues at coordinate 486 of DASVUA010000526.1, forward strand.
ATCTTTCGCTGCTCGAGAAAACGGACGACGGCATCGCGCGTGACGGGCGCGTCGGGCCGGACCGCGATCGGAAAACCAAACCAGCTCGGCTCGGAATTGGGCGTGGCCTGCGGAAGAACGAAAAACTCTTCAAGGTCGCGCAGTCCGGCGTGCAGCAGGTCGAAATTGCGGCGTCGCAGGTCGATGAAGGACGGCAGCTTCTGCAACTGCGCGACGCCGACCGCCGCCTGCATGTCCGTGACCTTGAGGTTGTAGCCGATGTGCGAGTAGGTATATTTGTGGTCGTAGCCGTGAGGCAGATCGCCGAGCGACCAATCGAAGCGTTTGCCGCAGGTATTGTCTTTCCCCGGCTCGCACCAGCAATCCCGTCCCCAGTCGCGAAACGACTCGGCGAGCGTCTTGAGGCGAGGCTGATTGGTGAGGATGCAGCCACCCTCACCCATTGTGATGTGGTGCGCTGGATAGAAGCTGACGGTGGAGAGATCGCCGAACGTGCCGACGTTGCGGCCGTCGTACTTGGCGCCAACCGCGTCGCAGCAATCTTCGACGAGCCAGAGATCGTGCTTTTTTGCGAATGCAGCGACGCTCGCTACGTCGAACGGGTTGCCGAGCGTGTGCGCCAGCATGATCGCCTTCGTCCTGCTCGAACGCGCCGCTTCGAGTTGCGTGACGTCGATGTCATACGTCGGCATCGTTACGTCGACGAAGACCGGCACGAGTTGATTCTGGATGATCGGATTGACCGTGGTCGGGAACCCGGCGGCGACCGTAATCACCTCATCGCCCGGCTGGAGCTGCCGGTCGCCGAGCTTTGGCGAAGTGAGGCAGGAGAGCGCGACGAGGTTGGCCGACGAGCCGGAATTGACCAGCAGCGCGGAGCGGACGCCTATGAAAGAAGCAAACTCGCGCTCGAACGTTCTGGCGTAGCGGCCGGTAGTCAGCCAGAAATCGAGAGAGGAGTCGACGAGGTGCTGGATGTCGACCGCATCGAAGACGCGGCCTGATACCGGAACGGCCGATTCCCCGCCGACGAACGGACGGGAAGGGAACGCTGCAGCGTGGTATTCGATCACGAGCTCGCGAATGCGGGCTCTCAGCTCTTCTGCGGCCGTCTGATCTGCCGCAGCGGGATTGGTGGACATGCGATCCTGCCTCGCTTCAGGTGGACACCAGCGGCTGCCGCGTGGCGGGCATTCCGGCCGGCGTATGGGTGACTAATTTGCCGTACGCTTCGATTTGTTGCGCGGTGATGTCGCGCGCGGCCGACGGCTCCTGCAGGTAGGCTTTGTACCATGCGGCCGTCCACTGCAGCGCGTCACGAATGTGCAGGCGCGGCATCCAGCCGAGCTCGGCCTGCGCCTTCGAGCAGTCGAGTTTCAGATAATGCGCTTCGTGCGGATGATTCGCACCGTCCATGCTCCACTTCGCATCGTCACCCCAGATGGCGCAGAGCTCTTCGACGATCGAGGAGACCGGCTTTGCGTCGGTGTCGCTCGGCCCGAAGTTCCACCCGCTCTGGTGCTCCCCGCCGCCTTCCCACAGCCGTTCGGCGAGCAGCAGGTAGCCACTGAGAGGATCGAGCACATGCTGCCAAGGGCGGATTGCACGTGGGTTTCGAATGAGCACCGGCGACCCGGCCGCGATGCTGCGGATGACGTCCGGAATCAACCTGTCGGCGGCCCAGTCACCGCCGCCGATCACGTTTCCGGCCCGCACCGTTGCGACCGCTGTCCCGGTGGTCGAGAAAAAGGACTGGCGGTATGCGGCTGTGACCAGTTCCGCGCAGCCTTTACTGTTCGAGTAAGGATCGTGGCCCCCCATCGGGTCGTGCTCGCGATATCCCCACACCCACTCCCGATTCTCGTAGCACTTGTCGCTCGTCACGACGATCAGCACTCGCGTCGTGGGCGTGGAGCGCACGGCCTCGAGGAGATGCACGGTCCCCATGACGTTCGTCGCGTACGTTTCGACAGGAGCGGTGTACGACGTCCGCACGAGCGGTTGCGCCGCCATGTGAAACACGACGTCAGGGGCCGCCGCCGCAACCGCTGCCTGCACGGCGGCCAGGTCGCGGACATCGCCATGCACACTGCTCATCAGCTCACTGACGCGCGCGTCGGCGAAGAGGCTCGGCGCGGTTGGCGGCTCTAATGCAAATCCGGTCACGTCCGCGCCGAGCTGACGCAACCAGAGAGAAAGCCAGCTTCCTTTGAACCCGGTGTGCCCGGTGATCAGTACTTTCTTGCCGCGCCAGAAGGGAGAGCTCAACGCCATACCTTCCAAGGCGCCTGTCCGGAGCTCCACAACGTGTCGAGATACATCTTGTCGCGCAGGGTGTCCATCGGCTGCCAGAAACCGGAGTGGCGATACGCCGACATCTCGCCGCTGCGGGCGAGGTGCTCGAGCGGCTCGCGCTCCCATACGGTGTCGTCGTCGTCGATGAGATCGATTACGCTGCTCTCGAGCACGAAGAACCCGCCGTTGATCCAGCCGCTTTCTTCTTCCGGTTTCTCCTGAAAACTGACGACGCGCTGTTCGTCGAGCTCGATGATGCCGAACCTTCCGGGCGGACGCACCGAGGTGAGCGTCGCGCGGCGGCCATGCTCACGATGAAAGTCGATCAAGCCGCGGATGTCGACGTCCCCGACGCCATCGCCGTAGGTCATGCAGAAAGTCTCGCCGGCGACGTGGTTGCGAACGCGCTTGAGGCGGCCGCCGGTCATCGTCGCGTCGCCGGTGTCGATGAGCGTCACGTTCCACGGCTCCGAGGCGTTCTGGTGCACCTTCATCTCGTTCTTCCGCAAGTCGAACGTCACGTCCGACATGTGAAGAAAGTAGTTCGCGAAGTACTCCTTGACGACATACCCCTTGTAGCCGAGGCAGACGATGAAGTCGGTCAGCCCATGATGAGCGTACAGCTTCATGATGTGCCAGAGGATCGGCTTGCCGCCGATCTCGACCATAGGCTTGGGGCGAGTCGTCGTCTCCTCGCTCAGGCGGCTGCCCAGACCACCGGCCAGCAGGACAACCTTCATCGACTTGCCTCCACCGGCACTCTCCGATTGCTTCCGGATTTGTAGTTGACGTGATGCGAACGGGCAAGGAGCATGAGGAGCACTTGATGTCGAGTTGGGTGGCGGTTCGAGGGAACGCAGGTGGCGGGCTTGGCAAGCCGGCGTTCGCAATCCGTAGCCACCGGAATGGCGTGGCAGCGCATTGCAGCATCGAACCGCGAACGATGTCAAGCGCCCGGGACGCCGTAAATTCTTACAAGCGCGACACTCGCGTCGAACAGCCGCCAGCTGGCGGACTCGTCGTGCACGATGATGTAAAGTTGCGGTCTGCACGTCCGGAACATCGATAGCATTGAAGGTCCGGCCGGCCATTCGGCGTAATTCCCAGGAGGCTCGCAGCTCATGTCTGCTCCCGATCCCGCAGCGCCGGGCTCTCAGATTTCATTCAGTTACCTGTCGTCGGTACTCGAGCGGCACCGTCGATTCCTCGTCGTTTCGACAGTGGGGCTCGCGGTCTTGACGACCACTGCCGCGATTCTGCTGTATCTCCTTGCGGGCGCGACACGCGCGACGACGCAGGCATTCCGTGTCGAGTTCGAGGGGGCGGATCAGAGAGAGTATCCGAGTGGAAAGACGTTCACTCCGGCGGAGATCGTCTCGACGCCGGTGCTGCACGAAGTGTTCACGCGGAACGCGCTCAACCGCTATACGACGTTCGCGCGTTTCAAAGGATCGGTCTTCGTCAGCGAAACGAACTGGCAGCTCGACGCACTGGCTCGCGATTATGGTGTGCGGCTCATCGATCCGAAGCTCAGCGCCATCGAGCGCGACCGGCTGGCCGAAGAATACGAGCTGAAAAAGCGGAGCCTCCGCCGTTCCGATTTCGAGTTGAATCTCGTCCGCCGTGAATACTTCGCCACCGTTCCGGTGGTCCTGCAGAAAAAAATCCTCACCGACATTCTCGCCGTCTGGGCGGAATCGGCAGTACGCGAGCAAGGCGTGCTGCGCGCCGACTTCGAAGTGCTGCCCGCGGCGGTGTTCGACGACGATCTGACGAACGGCGGCAATCATTTCGTCGCTGCCGACATGCTGCGCCGCCGTGTCTTGCGGCTCGCGGGCAACATCGAGAATCTCCGCATCATCCCCGGCGCTGAAAGCCTTCGCGAGGGCCAGGGGAAGACGTCCCTCGGCGAGCTGCGGCTCTCGATCGAAGAACTGCTGCATGTCCGCATCGAGCCTCTCCTCGAGCAGGTCGCGTCGAGCGATGCCGAGGTGGCGCGCTACATCAATGGACAGGTGCAAAGCGTTCAGCGCGATCGCGCACGCGCCGCGGCACGCGTCCAGGTCGTGCGCGACTCGCTCGCGCTGTATCAGCAGCGGCGGAGCGCCAGCTTCGCCCGCCCGAACAACGAAGGTCCGGGCCGCGAGGAGACGACCGAGAACGCACGCGAGATCGTGCCGCAGATCGATACGTCGTTTCTCAATTCGATCGTGCAGCTCGCCGTCGACAGCCGCGACGTCGATTACCGGCAGCGGATGATCAACGCCGCAAATCAGGACGCGATGACGATGATCCCGCTCGATCAGCAGCTCGCCTTCTATGCGGCGCTCGGCGACCGGCGTTCGGCGGCTCCGTCGATCCCCCCCGATGAAGCGACGCGGAGATATCGCACTGCACTCGCCGAAGCGCGAGCCGCCGCAACGGCCGCGAACCGCCTCTACACACTGCTGCTCGACAGCCGCAGCTCCGGCAAAGGCATCTACTCGCTGACCGGCCCCGCGCGCACGAATTTCGCGCCCGGCATCCTGGCGTCGCGCCTCGCGCTCCTCGTGCTGACGCTGCTCATGCTCTGGCTGATCGGCGCAATCACGGCGGTGTTCATCCGCGCTCGTGTGATGGCCGAACGGCAGGGCGCACTGGCGACGTCGTAGCCGGCGCTGCTGATCAAGGAACGGCTCCGGCGGGCGACCGCCGGAGCATCATCCTGCCGCGCGTCAGACGCCCTCGACGACGATCATGTTCGACCGCGCGCAATGCTCGCGCACCTTCTTCGCTTCCGCATACTCGGCCGACGCGCGCCACGCTTTCGCCTGCTCCACGGAATCGAACTGCAGCACGACCAGGCGGCGCGGCGTCCAGTCGCCGTCCAGCACCTCACTCGCGCCGCCGCGGACCAGATAACGCCCGCCATGCGCCGCGATCGACGCGGACGCCAATCGCTTGTACTCCTCGTACTGCACGGGATCGGTCACTTCGATGTCGACGATGATCAAGGCGCTCATGCGGCGATGATAAAGGAGCGACGCCGTTGTACGCGGCGAGCCGCTCTGCTGGCGCGCTTGTTCGTTACGATAGCTGCATGACTGATTACCCGCTGGCCGACCTCGCCCTCTCCCGCCGCCTCGAGCGTTGCGAGGGACGCGCGAATGCGGCGTTCGTCGAAGCACGCGCGCGCATCGCGCCGGAAATCGGGGCACAGTGGATCGAGCGTGCCGGCGCGTTGGCAATGTTCGACGGCGCCGGCTCGCCTCTCACCCAAACCTTCGCCCTCGGCGTCACCGCGACACCCACCGCAGACGACCTCGAAGCGATCGAAACGTTTTTCGCCGAGCGCGGCGCAGACGTGTTTCACGAGGTCTCCCCCATGGCCGGCCCGGAAACGCTCGCGCTCCTCGTCGCACGCGGCTACCGCCCGGTGGAGCTGACGTCCGTCATGTACCAGCCCATCGGCGGTTTCGTCGCGCGCGGCGGCGCGGAGACTCGCGTGCGCGCACGCCTCGCCGGCGCGCACGAGCTCGAGGCGTGGGCCTCGTGCGTCGTCGAAGGCTGGAGCGAATTCGTCGAGCTCGGGCCGATGATGCGCGACATGGCCGCCGTCTCCGCCACCGCCCGCGGCACGCACGTCTTCTTCGCCGAGCGCGAAGGGCGCCCGATCGGCACCGGCGCGCTCACCATTCAGGAAGGCGTCGCATTGCTCGCCGGCGCGAGCACGATTCCGGCGGAGCGAAACCAGGGCGCCCAACGCGCCCTCCTCGAGACCCGCCTGCAGTACGCCGCGGCGCAGGGTTGCGATCTCGCGATGATGTGCGCCGCACCCGGCAGCGCCTCACAGAGAAATGCCGAGCGGCAGGGGTTCCGGATCGCGTATACCCGCATCAAATGGGGCCGCGACGCGAATCGCGAGCAACTACAATCCCCCCACGCATGAACGACACCTTTCCGCCCGCCGCGCCGCCGCCTGACAAAGCAAAGTACCGGCAGTTCCTGATCGACCACGAGCTCGATCCGAACCTGAATGCAGACGCCTTGCGCCGCGCCGTCGAGGAAAAGAGCGAGGCCGAGCGCGCGCAGTTCCAGACGCACTGGACCGAATTTCTCCAGGCGCAGTGAACGCCTCGAAGCCTCAGGCGGCCAAGGCGCGCGCTACAGCAGCTCGCGCACGGTTTCCGGCGGCCGCCCGACCACGGCGCGGGCGCCTCGCACGACGATCGGCCGCTCGATGAGAATCGGATATTCGGCCATCGCGCGCAGCACCTCGCCGTCGGGTGTATCGTCCGACAGGCCGAGCGCCGCGAATTGAGGCTCGCCGCGGCGCACGATCTCGATCGGCCGGACGCCGAGCAGGCCGACGATCCTTCGCAGCTCGTCGATGGAGAG
>DASVUA010000527.1:0-4367 GCA_036387295.1 Thermoanaerobaculia bacterium
GCGCGGCCCGTCGTTGATCATCAGGTACTCGAAATCGGCGAACGACTGACCGAGGACGCTCGCGATCGTCTCGTCGAGATACTCGATGTTCTTGCCAAAAGTCGTGAAGACCGTCAGACGCGGATCCATCAGTGAATGGGATGGTAGCCCGGTACAATGGCGCGGTCGTGAACGACACGACGTTCATCGTCATCCCGGCCTTCAATGAGGAGAGTGTCATTGGTGCGATCGTTACCGAACTGCGCGCCGCGTGGACGCACGTCGTGGTGATCGACGACGGCTCGACGGATCGCACCGGCGAGGCCGCACGCGCCGGCGGCGCCACGGTGTTGACGCACCTCATCAATCGCGGGCAGGGGGCAGCGCTGCAGACCGGCATCTCGTACGCGCTCGAGCAAGGCGCGGAGTACGTCGTGACGTTCGACAGCGACGGCCAGCATCGCGGCGAAGACATCCCGGCGCTGCTCGCGCCGCTGCAGACCGGCGCCGCCGACGTCGCCCTCGGTTCCCGTTTTCTCGGCGCGACGGAACAGATGCCGCTGCGCCGCCGCATCCTGCTCCAGGCGGCGATCCTCTTCACCCGCTTCGCCTCCGGCGTTCATTTCACCGACACGCACAACGGCTTGCGCGCGTTCACTCGCAGCGCCGCCTCGCGCATCGAGCTGCAGATGGATCGCATGGCTCACGCGAGCGAACTGCTCGACCAGATCGTCGCCGCGCGGTTGCGGCACGTCGAAGTGCCGGTGGTCGTGCGCTACAGCGACTACTCGATGGGCAAAGGGCAGCGCAGCAGCGGCGCGATTCGCGTGCTGCTCGATTACGTGCAGGGGCGGTGGCTGCGTTGACGAATTTTCAGATCGCGGCGCTGACGCTTGCCGCGTGCGTGCTGGTGGCGATCGCGTTTCAACGCGCCCGCGGACGCGTCTCCACCCGGATCGCCTTCGCGTGGGGCGCGCTCTGGGTGGCCGCGGCGGTCGCCGTCGCGAACCCCGAGCTCACGCGCATCGTCGCGAACTTTCTCGGCATCGCTCGCGGCGCCGATCTCGTCTTCTATCTCGCCATCCTCGGCATGTTCCTCGGCTTTTTCGCCGTGCATCTGCGGCTGCGGCGCTTCGAGTCGGAGCTGACGAAAATCGTGCGCGAGCTCGCGTTGCGCGCGCCGAAGGAACCGGGCAGCGGCGACTAGATGATCGTGCTGCTCACCGCACTCGGGTTTCTGGCGATCGGGCTCGACCTGACGCTGCGCGCATGGCCGCGCGACCTTCGCCCGCTCGAGCGCACCACGTTCGCGATCGTCATCGGCGCGGCGATGTGGTGCGCCACCTCATGGATGCTCGCGCTGCCGATGATGCTGACGAAGCCGCTGTTGATCGCGCGTGCCGCGATCGTCGTCGCGGCCGCGGCGATGCTCTTCCGGCAACGCGGCCGCATCGGCACGTTGCAGATCGACAACCGCGCCGCGACGGTGGTGCTGCTCGCGCTGCTGCCGGTGATGCTCTGGACGCAGTTCGTCCTCTGGCGCGGCGCGATCATTCCGCCGGTCAGTCACGACGCGCTGGCGTATCACCTCCCGAAAGCGGTGCTCTGGTCGCGCGCGAATGGCTTCCGCTATCTCGAAGAGCTCGCGCCGGCGGCGCGCAAGATCCCGGCGAATTACGAGATGCTGCTGACGGAAATGGTCGCGACGCAGGGGCGCGACGATTACACCGAATGGCCGTCGACGGCGTTCTGGATCTTCTTCGTCGTCGCCGCGGGAGCGCTCGCGGATCGCTGGTGGCGCGGCAAGTTTCTCGTCCCGCTCGCCGCGATGATTTTCGCGGCCGGACTGCCGGTCGCGCTTCTGCACAGCGGCGCGCACAAGAACGATCTGCTGATCGCGGCGACGATGGTCTCGATGATGATCGCTGCCGGCCGGTGGATTTCCGAAGGCGAACTTCCTTCGCTGATCGTGCTGATTCTCGCCACCGGGCTCGCGGTGGGGACGAAGCCGCAGGCGGCGACGCTCTTCCTCTGCCTTGCACCATTCCTCCTGCCGCGTGTCGTGAAACTGCGCGTGCGCAACATCGCCGCGCTCGCGGCGTTCGGAATCGCCGCGTTTCTCCTTCTTGGCGGCGCCGTCTACGTAGCGAACTTCGTCCGCGAGCGCGCCCTCTTCGGCAGCGCGAATGCGGAGATGGAAGTCGTGACTTACGGCGACTGGGCGAACCTCTGGCAGGCGCCGTACGTGCTGCTCGCCGCGCCGTTCTCAGCGAGCAGTGAGTCGCTGCGCGTCCCCTGGGCATCCGAGCCGTGGTTCTGGAAACGGTACGAGCTCTACTTCTCGCATTTCGGAATCCCGTTCGCGCTCTGCGCGGTTGCGGCGCCGTTCTTCGCGTTTCGTCATCGAGGCAAAGAACGTGTGCTCGTGACGCTGGCCGCGCTGGCGGCATTCGCGTTCATGCTGCCGGTCGTCTTCAAACCGCACGGCATGTTCCTGATCTCGCTGCCGCGGTATGCGCTGTTCATCGCGCCGGTCGTCTTCGCCTGGACGGTCGCTCCGCTGGCGTTGCGGAGAATGCGCGCCGCGTACGCGCTGCTGGCCGTCGGCGCGATCTCGTTCTCGATCTATGCGATGGACAGCGCGGTCCACGACACCTTCGCGCCGCTCGAGTACGTGCTCTGGTCGCGCGAGAATCCCGGCACACGCGTCATTCCGTTCGATCCAGGACGCGCGGCGAGTGTGGTCGACGCGAAAGCCGGTCCGCACGACAAGATCGGCGTCGACGCCAGCTTCGCCTCCTGGATTCACCCGCTCTTCGGGCGGGATCTCACCCGCCCCGTTCACTTCTTTCCTGAGACTGACGGGCCGGTCGTCATTCCGGACGACGTCGACTGGATCGTGATCGACCGCTCGTGGCACGTGAGCTGGGAAGCGGCCGGCTTCACCGATCTCAGTCAGGCGCGCCGTTTCATCAACAAAGGGCAGCCGCGCCCCGAAGACCTTCGCGTGCGGCGTGCGGTGGTCGCGGACAAGCGATTCAAGGTCGACCATGCGCGCATCGGCTGGAACCAGGTCGTGTTCAGGCGGATCCGATGACGCGCCGCTCGGTCATCGCCGCCCTGCTGCTCGGAGCCGTGCTCGCGTACCACGCGTGGGCCGTGGTCGCGCGCGCCGGCCGCGAGCCGCACATGGACGAGAACGAGTACATGCACGCCGGCTGGATGATGGCGAATGGCGAGCGGCTGTACGAGACCTTTTTCGAGCATCACTCGCCGTTTTTTTTCAAAGCGCTCGAGTGGATTGCGCCGGAAGGGGAGCGGGTGGACGTGCACCCTTACTTCATTCGTGCGCGATGGCTATGCGGCGCATTCGGATTGATGGCACTCGCCGCGTTCGCGGCGCTGCTCTGGCGTGCCGCGCCGGAAGCGGGCGCGATCGGCGTCGCGCTCTTGCTCGCGACCGGGCCGCTCTGGCTGCGCGGATTCGCCGAGGTGCGGGCCGAGCCGTTCGCGCTCGCGTTCTTCTGGATCGGAAGCTTGCTGGCGATGCATCGCCGCGACGCCGTCGGCGGCATCGGCATCGGCCTCGTCGCGATTTCGTGCATCTGGATGCCGAAGTGGCCGGTGGCCTGCGCCGCGGTGGGGCTGCTCTGGCTGTTCCGCTGCACACACAAAATCGGCGGCATTGTCGCGGCCGCGCTGACCGCGGCAGCCGGATTCGCCGCCTTGCGCGCGCTGGTTCCGCTCGACGTCTGGTGGTTCTTCAACTTCGACGTCAACCGGGTGCTGGCTTCGCAGGTCGACGCATCGCAGTGGGCGCTCGACGCCTACTTCGGTGGCGGAATCCCGTTCCTGCACGCGCCGCGCGCGTTTCGCCCGTCGGTGGTCGTCCCCTCGCTCCTCCTCGTCGGCGCGGCGCTCGCCGTCGAGCGCAAAACGCCGAACGCGGCCTGGCGTCTGTTGCCGGTGCTGGTGCTCGCGGCCGCGTTCATCGAGATTCGCGTGCTCTACCCGTGGCCCGCGATCTGGTCGCACTACTATCTGATGTGGGGAATCGCCGCGGCGGGCGTGCTCGCGCTCGTCCCCTCGTCCATCGCGATTCTCCTGCGGCGCGCGAACGTGCGTGAAGGCCTGGCGCGCACCACGACCATCGCCGTGCATGCCGCCCTGTTCCTTCTGCTTTTCGCCCACCTCGCCGCGCTCGCACCGGTGCGCGGCGACGGCGCGACCTACTTCGTCTCGGCCCGCTGGATGCTCCGGAACCTGCAGCCGGGCGAGCGCGTCTGGATCGAAGCCCCTCGTCATCCGATCGCCGTCAAAGACGCGCACTACTACTGGTTTTCCGTCGGGCAGATGGTGAGCGGCGCGAAGGAGCTGCGCAAAACCGA
>DASVUA010000528.1:0-2274 GCA_036387295.1 Thermoanaerobaculia bacterium
CGGCTGGAAGATCGGCAACATCGGCAGCGACTACTCGGCGCCGGTCGACGCGCTCTCGTGGGGAGAAAACGAGATTCCGGTCGACCGCGCCGTGCCGGACGCCGCGCTGCACGCCGCCACGACGCTGCGTGACGCGCTGTTCCTGTGGGGCATCGAAATCAGCGGAGTGCCGCGCGTGAACGTCGAACCGCGCACGTGGGGCGAGCGGATCACGACGCTCCAGTCGCCGTTCGTCGGCGAGCTGCTGCGCACGGTGCTGAAGAACAGCCACAACCTCTACACCGAAATGCTGCTCAAGCGCGCAGGCGGCGGGACCTACGCCGGCGCGTTCGAAATGGAGCGGGCGCTTCTCACGGGCGACGCGGCGCTCGACGCCTCCTCGTTCAACTTCGTCGACGGTTCAGGCCTCGCTCCCGACGATCTGCTTACGCCCGAATCGACGGTGCGCCTGCTGCGCTGGATGAATCATCCGTCGCGCCGTGCGTACTGGTGGGCGACGCTCGCGCAGCCGGCCAACGAAGGGACGCTGCGCCGGCGCCTGGCGCCGCTCGAACAGCGGATGCGCGGCAAGACCGGCACCATCAACGGCGTCAATGCGCTGAGCGGCATCATCGCCATGCCGGACGGCAGCTATCGCTATTTTTCAGCGATGGTCAATCACCACATCGGCGACAGCGACGAGGCCGTGCGGATCATCGATCAGATCGCGCTGCTCGCTTCACAAACGTCTCTCCGAACAGAGTGAAACTCTCGACCTCGTGCCGCGGCGAAAGCCGGAACGGCACGTCGTCGTCGATCGAATCGAACTTCGACTCGATGTGGAACACGTCGTAGTGCACGTGCGCCATGGGAGAGGTGACGCGGTTCCAGCGCAGCACGAGCTGCCCGTCCACCAGCGCCACGCTAGCCTTGCCGTGTGAATCGCTCTCGTAGTCGCCCACGTAACGCTCGAGCGGCAGCGTCGGCGTGGTGTTCGGAATCCGTTTCGCGATCTGCTCTTCCCGCGTGCGCGCGTCTTTCTCGTCGGCACGGCGGTCGAGCATCAGGTAGTACGAATTCCAGTCGCGCGACGGCTTGCCGGAGAGCATGTCCGCGAGCGCGTTCCGCAGCGCGATCGTCGCGTAGCCGCGGCCGACGTTGATCAGGATGGCGAAGCCGGTGTCGCGTTTCGGCAGCAGGTCGACGTGGGCCCGGAAGCCGTTCAGCGAGCCGGAATGGGAGACGAGCAGCTCGCCGCGGTAATCCTGGATGAACCACCCCAGGCCGTAGGACATCACGTGCGTTTCCGGATTGAGATCGCGCGACGAGTTCTCGAGGCGGATCACGGTGTGCGGCTGCTTGGTTTCGTCGACGCCGGAGTCGGGATTGAGCTGAAACCGCACCCAGTTCGCCAGATCGCGCGCCGACGATTTGATCGCGCCGGCGGAGCCGAGTGTGTGCGTCTCGATCGGCCGCTGCGGCGTGACGCGATTCGTCTCCCAATCGTACTGATAGCCGTTCGCGTGATCGGCCTCGCTCCACGCCTCGTCCGACGTGATCGTGCTCGTCATGGCCAGCGGCGTGAAGATGCGCGTGCGGACGTAGTCATCCCACGGCATGCCGGACGCGCTCGCGACCACTTCGCCCGCCGCGATGAACATGATGTTCTGGTACTGATAGGTGGTGCGGAAGGGTTTCGAAAGCTCGACTTTCCCCATGCTGCGGATCACTTCTTCGCGCGTGATGGGGGTGTTGTCCCACAGCTCGTCGTAGCGCCCGACGCCGGTGCGGTGCGAAACGAGATCGCGGACCGTCACCTGCGCATCGGCACACGGATCGCCGAGCTGAAAGTAGGGGAGATGCTTCCGGACGGGGTCGTCCCAGGAGAGTTTGCCTTCCGCGACCAGCATGGACAGCGCCGCGGTGGTGAACGCTTTCGAGGTGGAGGCGATCTGGAAAAGGGTGTCGGGCGTCACCGGCTCGATCGCGCCGAGCGTCTTCGTCCCGTAGCCCTGCACGTAAACGATCCGGTCGTTCCGCACGATCGCCACCGCCGCCCCCGGAATCTGCCAAGCCTTCAACGCCGTGTTGAACAGCTTGTCGACAGCACGAGGATCGAACGCCTGCTGGCCGGCAGCCGAGAGCGAAAGAAAAAACACCACAAAAATGGCAAGCGGACGCATCGGCGCATTGTAGTCGCGCGAGGGAGGGGAGGTTGTGACGTCCTTGTGCGTTCAACAAACGTCGTGGCCCGGGGAGCCCCGTCTTGGTGGAGCGGCGGCTCTTAGCCCGCCG
>DASVUA010000529.1:0-2028 GCA_036387295.1 Thermoanaerobaculia bacterium
GCCGGAAGTGATCGAGCTCGATCCGAACGTCGCTTCGGTCGGCACGGGCGTGTTCATGGTCCACGTCGTCTACTGGCTCGCACCCGCCACGGACCAATACACTGCGACCGCGACGTCGGTCAGCGCAGCGATTCCGACCCCGACACCGACTCCAGCCGCGCCAGGAGCACCGCGCTTCGTAAACCACTACGCGCCTCCAGGCGTGATGGAAGACGCCGGCGAGCCGACGATGGGCGTGAACTGGCTGACCGAAAACAACCCTCGCGGCATCGCCACAGCCTTTAAGAACAAGTTCCGCAACGGCGCCGAGAACCAGACCTTCAATGGCGGCACGTCACTCTACTACGGTGGCGTGAACAACTTCTTCCTGCGCGCGACCTTCGACGATTGCGCCTCCCCAGCTCTGGTCCAGTGGGATCAGGTTCAGCTCACCATCGCGAATGCGCCGCGCGCCGGCTACGATCCGCTTCTTTACACGGACCATTGGACGGGGCGCACTTTCGTCCTCCAGGAATTCGCGCTGACGCCAGCCGGTAGCAGCATGGAGTTCACGGATAATGACGGCGACACCATGTTCATCGCCCAAGGCGGCGGGCCTTCCGGTGTTGATCACCAGACGGTCGGCGGCGGACCTCTCCGTCCGGATCCAGTGACCGGCGCGACTCCCGCAAACGTCATCACACCAATGATCCCAGCGGGCGCTGGTCCGGGAGCGACTCCGATTCCGAACCCGGGTGCAACTCCATACCCGCACGGCGTTTATTACGCGTCGCAAGCGATCGCGACCGCCACGAGCCAGCGAAGCATCGACGGTGGCTTTAGCTACCCGCAGCAGGTCCCGATGTATACCGCGGCCGATTGCGCTGGTCTCCATGGCCACATCAAGATCGCCGAAGATGGCACCGCGTTTGTCCCGGATAAGGCCTGCTCCCCAGCGGGTGTGCCGTTCGTCCTCGGTGGCAATCCAGCCGTCGTTGTCTCCGAAGACAATGGGCTGACGTGGCAGGTCCGCCGTGTGCCGAATGTCGAAAGCGACGCGGGCGTGGACGATCCTTCTGTCGGCGTCTCCTGGTGCCCACCGGGCACTTGCAGCCCGGCCGAGAAAGCCGAGCGCAGCAACCACATCTACATGGGCTTCATGTATGCCGATGGTCGGCCCGGTATCGCCTATTCGAACAACAAGGGCGTGGGCTGGCAGCGCGTCGTCGATCTCGGCGCCATCTCGAACATCAAGCATATCGCCTTCCCGGCGGTGGCTGTCGGCGATCCAAGCCGCGCGGCGTTTAGCTTCTTCGGCACCACGACCGCAGGGAACTACAACACCCCCGAGTTCCCCGGCGTCTGGCACCATTACATCGCGACGACGTTCGACTTCGGTCAGACGTGGAATATCCAGAACGTCAGCGGCAATGACCCGATCCAACGTGGCGGGATTTGCGGCGACGGCACTTGCCGCAACCTGCTGGACTTCATCGATATCCAGATCGACAAGCAAGGTCGCGTGCTCGTAGCCGGCGAAGACGGTTGCATCGGCGGCTGTGTGAATGGCGGGCCGAATTCCTTCACCGCGAAGGCGTTCATCACCCGCCAGTCCGGCGGCAAGCGGATGTTCCAGGTGAACGATCTGGCAACTACCGAGCCGGCTGTGCCAGGCGCACCGCAGGTCTCGGCATTCATTACCGGCAACACGCGCACGTTGTCCTGGCCGGAGCCTGACAATGGCGGCTCCCCGATCGTTGCTTACAAGGTGTTCCGTGCCTCGAGCGCACTCGGGCCGTTCAACGATACGGCGCTGATCGCTACCGTCACTCAGCCCGGTTACGTGGATTCGAACTTCCCGACCGGGAACAACTACTACGTGGTCACCGCGGTCAATGCGATCGGCGAGAGCCCATACTGCAAAGAGGTTCAGGCTGTCGCGGGTGCTGCGTCACCGTGTGACCTCCCGGGCGTGCTGGTTAGCAATGATCTGCTGCCCGGTGGCGGAGATAATGACTCGGGCGCGAACACCCCGATCGATCCGCGCGT
>DASVUA010000530.1:0-1748 GCA_036387295.1 Thermoanaerobaculia bacterium
GCAGTGCGAACAGCGCGACGAGAACGGCGAGAATCGAGCGAGGCTTCATGAGCATGAACGCGAGGCCCCTCGGTCGCTCCGGCGAGGGCTCAGATCGGCTCCAGTGCCGCGCGGATCTTCAGCACGTCTTCGATGATGGCGCGCGCGACGTCCGGCAGGATCTGCGTGGTGCGGTCGGAGAGCGCGGCGGCCGGGTTGTCGTGCACTTCCATGAAGAAGCCGTCTGCGCCCGCCGCGGCGGCGGCGCGGGCCAGCGGGCGTGCAAACTGCGGCGTGCCGCCGGTCTGCTTTCCTTCGCCGCCCGGCTTCTGCATCGAGTGAGTGATGTCGTAAACGACCGGCGCGCCGAAGCCGCGCACGATCGGAAACGCGCGCATGTCGACCACCAGGTTCTGATAGCCGAACGAGCTGCCGCGCTCGGTGATGAACACGTTCTGGTTCCCCGCTTCCGTTCCTTTTTCGAGAATGTTCTTCGTCTCCTCGGGGGAGAGGAACTGCCCTTTTTTCACGCTGATCGCTTTGCCCGTGCGCGCGGCGGCGGCGACGAGATCGGTCTGGCGGCAGAGGAATGCAGGGATCTGAAGGATGTCGACCACCGCGGCGACCGGCTCCGCCTGCCACGGCTCGTGGATGTCGGTGAGCAGCGGCAAGCCGGTCTCCTCGCGGACCGCGCGCAGCACTTCCATTCCGCTTTCGACGCCGGGGCCGCGGAAGGATTCGATCGACGAGCGATTCGCCTTGTCGAACGACGATTTGTAGACGAGGTTGATCTTCAGCTCGTCGCGCAGGCGCGCCAGCGTACGGGCCATGTTCAGCGTATGCTCGAGCCCTTCGATGACGCACGGGCCGGCGATGAAGAGGGGCGGGTTGTCTGCGCCGAAGCGGACGTCGGGCGTGATCTCGATGGAACGGGTGGTCATAGCGGGCGGAGGATATCAGGCGCGCCCGGCGCGTAGCATGCACCTGTCCGGCCGTGATGTTTCGCCTCGTCCTTTCCCTCGTGCTCGTACTTTCCGGTCACGCCGCGCTCGCGGCGACCTATTACGTTGCGCCGGGGGGGAATGCGCGAAATCCGGGGACGCTCGCGCGCCCGTTTCGAACCGTCGGTGCGGCGGTGGAGCGGGCGAAAGCAGGCGATGAGATCGTCCTGCGCGGCGGCACATACCGCGAGACCGTGACGATCTGGCAAAAGTCGGGGCGCGAAACCGCACCGATCCGCCTGCGCGTGCAGAAGGGAGAAAAGGCGATTCTCGACGGCACCGGTTCTTCCTCCAACGGTGTGATCGTGGTCGGACGAAGTGCGTACATTCACATTGCCGGGCTCGAGATCCAGAACGCGCGCAACGCGGGCATTTACATCTACGACTCGCATCACGTCGAGGTGCGGGAAAATACGGTGCACGATTGCGGCGGCCACGGCATCAATGCGAATTCGTCGGGGAGTATGAAACCGGGGACGACCCACGACATCGTCATCCGCGACAACGTCGTGTATCGCACTGTGTTGCAGAACCGCGCGCGCGCACTGAAAAGCTCCTGGATGCAGGCCGTTTCCGCGATCCGCGCCAATCGTGTGGAGATCAGCGGCAATTACGTTTACGAGAATTACGGCGAAGGAATCGATTACATCCTGAGCGACAACGGAACGATTCGCGGGAATCGGATCCGGGACAATTACAGCATCAATCTCTATCTCGACAATGCACAGAGCACGATCGTCGACGGGAATCTCATCTGGTGCAGCTCCA
>DASVUA010000531.1:0-10004 GCA_036387295.1 Thermoanaerobaculia bacterium
GCTCGATTTTCGTAGCCGATCTGGCGATATGAGCGCACCGCTCGAGGATCGAACGTCAACTGCACCTTCACATCTTTTGCGATGGTCACGAGCGTCCCGGTGAGCTCGTGGCGGAAGACTTTTTCCGCCTCCTGCAGCGAATCGAGATAGGCGTAGTTCCCGTTGCCTTTGTCGGCGAGCGTTTCCATGAGCTCGTCGTTGAAGCCGTCGCTGCCGACGCCGACGACCGACAGGAAGATGTTCGACGCGCGCTTCTCGCCGATCAGCACCTCGAGCTCCGGAATCGAGCTGACGCCGACGTTGAAGTCGCCGTCGGTCGCGAGGATCACGCGGTTGTTTCCGTCGGCGAGAAAGTTCTCCTGCGCGAGCTTGTACGCGAGCTCGATTCCCGCGCCGCCGGCGGTCGAGCCGCCGGCTTGCAGAGCGTCGATCGCCGCGAGGATCGTCTCTCGATCCGCACCCGAAACCGGCGGCAGCACAACGCCCGCGGCTCCGGCATACACGACGATCGAGATCCGATCCTCGGCGCGCAGCGTGTCCACCAGAACGTGCAGCGCCTGTTGCACGAGCGGCAGTTTGCGAGGCTCGTTCATCGAACCGGAAACGTCGATGAGAAAGACGAGGTTGTTCGGCGCCATGCGCCACTGCTCGAGATTGCGTCCCTGCACGCCGACGCGAAGCAGCCGGTGTTTCGTGTTCCACGGGCAGCCGGAGACTTCGGCCGTGATCGAGAACGGCGCGTCGCCCGCCGGTTGTGGATAGTCGTACGTAAAGTAATTGACCATCTCCTCGATGCGCACCGCGTCCGGCGGCGGCACGAGGCCGTCGGTGAGATAGCGCCGGATGTTCGCGTAGGACGCGCGGTCGACGTCGATCGCGAACGTCGCCACGTTTTCTTTCCTCGTCTCGACGAAGCCACGCTCGTTGCGGGCGGTGTACGCCGGGGCCGCCGGCCCGTCGACGAGCGGGAGGGCCTCCAGGAGGTCGGAACCGGGGAGCTGGTTTCCCGGTGGCGTCTCCCACACCGCCGGCGGCGCCGCCGTGACGGTGATGCTTTCGGCGACGGCCGACATTCGCAGCTCGGTCGTCAAGGTCGCCCCCTCATTGTGCGTGATGACGACGTTCATCGTCGCTGGAGTGAACCCTTCCAATCGCGCAACGACCGTGTATGTACCGGGCGGAACGGCCATGACCGAGTAGCGGCCATCGCTGTCCGTGTAGACCGCGCGATTCGACTGGCCGGGTGCCGAGATCGTCACCGTCGCACCAGGCAACGGAGTCCCTTCGCTGGTGACGAGGCCATGAATTGCGCCTCCCGGACCGGGGCGGACGGCTGGCGGCGGAGTGGTTGCGTGACTGCAGGCGAACGAGAGGAGCACGAGGAAGACGACGGTGTTGCGTTTCATCCGGAACCTCCTGCGCACCTCGTCGCTGCAGTGGTGTTGCCGCAGATGCCGCTTCCGTAACTCGCGTGAAACGAGTGCACTAACGAAGTTCACGAGTGCGAAACATCGAGAAATCCGGAGAATCGCGCCATAAATCTGAAGCGCTCTACGAGTTCTCGTGCGTCGCCGCGCGATCAATACGCCATGTCGTGATCGTCGAGGCCGAAGTAGTGGCCGAGCTCGTGGACGACCGTCTCGCGGATCTGTTCGACGGCGTCGGCGCGTGAAAAGGTGACGCGGTTGATCGGGCCGCGGAAGATCGCGATCTGATCGGGCAGCATCGGGAGCATGTCGTGCCTGCGGCGCGTGAGCGCGACGCCGCGATAGATGCCGAGAAGCTCGCCGGCCGGATCTTCGAGCAGCTCGAGATCTTCCGGCGACGGTTCGTCTTCGACCACGATCGCGACGTTCTGCACCAGCTCCGCAAATTGCGGAGGGAGCGTCGCGACGGCCTCTTCGACGAGGCGCTCGAATTCTCTCGGTGGGATCCAGGCCATTTGCGGGAGTGGAAGCTGGGGCGGCGGGGATGCCCGCCGCCCCACGAGGCACTCTACCAGCCCGGGATGATGTTGAAGCCGTAGACCATGTCCTCGTTCGGACGCTGGAACGGCTTGGCTGCGTACACTTCGATGGGGATGTAGCTGAGGAGGATGCGCAGGCCGACGCCGACGCTGAACACCGGGACGCGCTCGTCCGTGTCCGTCTCGTACGACCAGTTCACTTCCTGATCCTGGCTCCACGCCGCGCCGACGTCGCCGAACGCGAAGATCTCGGTCGGGAGGAAGGGGTTGTTGATCAGGCCGAATTCGCGCGTGCCGAACAGAGGCGCGCGCACTTCCACGCTGCCGGCCGCGATGCGCGTCCCGATCAGGCGATCGAACACAGGGCAGGTGTTCCCGGTGTTGTCGGTGCCGCACTCGGTGGGGTTGATCGAGTAGGGATCGTAGCCGCGCACGAGTGAGCCGCGTCCGAGGTAGAGCGGCGTGAGGCGATTGTCTTCGGCTCCGTTGCCGTAGCGGCCGTAGTGGAAGCCGCGGACGGCGAACGTCACCGGACGCGTGAAGAAGTAGCGGCGCCAGTCGGCGAGCGCCGTCTGGAAATTGAGATCGCCGTGCAACGACTCGATCTCGTAGCGATAGCGCGTGCCGTTGATCGGCGAAATGAAGCCGAAGACCGAGCTGTCGCCGACGAACGCCGTCGATGCCTTGGAGAAGTTCAGCACGAACGAGCCCGGAAGCTCGGCGCGCTCGCGGTCGATGACCTGGCCGCCGACGATGTAGAAGCGCTCGACGTCGCGGCTGTACGAGTAGCGCTGCACGCCGACCGCCCCTTCGAGGCGGCGCGTCTGGCTGAACGGATATTGCGCGAGGCCGCTGGCGTCGGTGATGAGCTGCACTTCGCGGAACTGGTCGTAAATGTCCGCCGGGATGATGTTGCCGTTGTCGTCCTCGTAGACGCCGCGGTGGTACTGCACGGTGCCGTAGACCTGCGGAACGTGAACGAGGTCGGCGCCCCAGTTCAGACGGCTGGTCTGATTGAGGTAGAAGAGCTCGCCGCCGAGCTGCTCGGCGAGACTCTGGCTGCCGGAGCCGCCGCCACCCTGGAAGGTGAAACCGACGTTGTGCTCGCCGAGGATGTCGCTGAAGAAGGCCGAGACGCTGCCGCCTGCTCCGAATCCGAATTCGTTCGTGCCGATGCCGAGCGTCGGGGGTCCGAGGTAGGCGAGGCGCAGGTCGGGGCTGTAGCCGCGCTCCGCAAACGTGGCCGAGGCAGGCGGCAGCCCTTCCTCGGGGCGCTGCAGATATCCGGTGATCTCCGAGCCCGCGCTCCGCAGCGGCGGCAGCAGCGCGGCGCGCGGCGCCGTGTTGTCGGCGAGCGGGGCCGGGGCCGTCACCGCCGTTCCGGGCGCGTTCGCCGGAAGCGTGTAGATGTTGTAGTTGTCGTCCTCGTACACCGAGAACGCGATCTCACCCGTGCGCGAGGCGACCGACAGCGCGGGCGACATGTCGGTGATGCCGGCGATGCCGGTGTCGAGCGTCGTCACGCGGAAGAGCGCGTTGTCCGGAAATCCGACGCGGTAGAGGTCCGGAACTCCTTCCGGATTGCCGATGAAGTAGATCGAACGTCCGTCCGGCGCCCACTGCGGATTGATGTGCTTCGCGCCGCGGAATGCTTCGATTTCGCGGATCTGGCCGCTGCCGACATCGATCGTCGCGAGGCGCATCTGCGAGAAGCGCAACTGCTCGAGCGTCGAGTCGCTGCCGCGGTCGGTGACGAATGCGATGGTCCGGCCGTCAGGCGACCACGCCGGCTGCAGGTCGGCGTAACGATCGCTGGTGAGGCGGCGCACCTGCTTCGACTGCAGGTCGTAGATGAACAGATCGCTCACGCCGGTGGTCTGGCCGGCCAGCGCGACGGAGTTGCCGTCCGGCGACCAGGCGACGTTCATGATCGCTTCGAGGCCCGGCACGCGGACGTGCTCGGTGCGGCGCGATTCGACGTCGAGCAGCGAGAGGAAGTTGTCGCCACGCGAGAAGGTGATGAACGCGAGGCGCTTGCTGTCGGGCGACCAGGCACCGGCCGATTCGATGAATCGGAGCGATTCAAAGTGCGGATCGCGGTCGGACGAGATGAGGCGCCGCACGACCTCACCGGTGCGCGCGTCGGCGAGGAAGAGATCGATCGAGAAGAGCTCGCGCGCCGAAAGGAACGCGATGTAGCGGCCGTCCGGGCTGATGGCCGGACCGACGTTGAGCTCCGAGGAGCCGCGGCGGCGTCGCGGTTTCTTTTCCCCCTCGGCTCGCGGCGCTGGTGGCGCCGGCTTGCGTCCGATGACCGGATCGCCGAGAGCCATGGTGCGCTGCGCGATGATCGGGTTGTACAGCTCGCGCGCCGCTTCCGCCCAGTCGGCGAAGAGCTGCCGGTGCGAGATGCCGACCGCACGCTCGACGCCGTCTTCGATGCCGACGGTGCCGGCCGCGATGAAGTAGCGCACGACCGCTTCGTCGCCGAAACGCGCGCCGATGTACGCCATGATCGACTGGCCGTAGCGGTACGGGAAGTAGCGCGGGTCGCGCGTCAGCTCACGCAGGTCGGGGAGGCGATCGTGAATCGTCGCGTCGCGGATCCACATCGAGGTGAGCGGATCGACGCGCCCTTTCGAGAGGTACTCTGCCATCCCTTCGACGATCCAGAGCGGCATCTGCTCGAGCGCGAAGCGGCGGCGCTGGTTGTTCGCGGTCGCGGCGATGTCGTACTGGAA
The DNA here is from genome assembly GCA_036387295.1 of Thermoanaerobaculia bacterium. GTDB lineage: Bacteria > Acidobacteriota > Thermoanaerobaculia > Gp7-AA8 > Gp7-AA8 > QHVT01. The sequence goes on from DASVUA010000531.1 coordinate 4,708, forward strand.
GACGTGCACGATCTCGTGACCGAGCACGTGATCGTTCTGCGCGTAGTCGCCGGTGAGCGGCAGGACGACGCGGTTCATGAACGCGTCGGTGAATCCGCCCGTCCCTTCGCCTAGCTGGCCGCCGGTGGTCGTGGTCTGGTGAAAGTCGGCGGCGTTCGCGTAGAGGACGATCGGCTTTTTGCGGAACGAGTGGTTGAAAACGCGCGACAGGCGCGCGTACCACCGCTCCGACATGCGTGCGATGTCCTGCACGACGTCGGCTTCCTGCTCGTAGTAGTAGATGTCGAAGTGCTCGGTCTGGAGCACTTTGAAGTCGAAGTTCTCCCACTGGACTTTGTTGCGACCGAAGTACTGCGCTTGTGCCGTGGGAGCGATGAGGAAGGAGAGGAGGACAGCGGAGAGGACGAATCGAACTGCGAAACGCATCAAGACACCTCGGTCTTTCATTGGATCACCAAGGTCCGCCCGGGCTGCAAGAGCGTCGCCAATGGTCGCGTGCGGCAACGGCACCGGCCGGTGCGATTTTTCTGGTGGCGCCGTAAATCTTCCGTTTCGCGACAGCGGCCCGCCGGTTGCTTCATGGCCAGCATGCGCACCAGCACACTTGCCCTCGTTCTCTCTATCTTCCTCTCCGCGGCGGCGTCCGCCGATCTCGTCGTTCCGCAGACTTCCACCGCGCGCATTCTCATCCCCGTGGCCGGCGATGCCGCCGGCGCGAACGGAACGCACTTTCGCAGCGACATCAGCATCGTGAACTTCCGCAACGTGGAGCAGCGCATCGTGCTCCGCTGGCTCCCGCAGGGCCAGAGCGGAACCGCTGTCCCGACCCGCAGCGTCACGCTGAATCCGCGCACCGGGCTGTCGTCGAACGACTTCGTCAACACCGTGCTCGGCCAGACCGGCATCGGCGGCATCGACATCACGGCGGTCACGGCCGACGGGCAGTTCGACCCGGAGGCGCAACTGCACGCGACGGTGCGCATCTGGACGCCGCAGCCGAACGTTCCGAACGGCACGATGTCGCAGACGTTCCCCGCGATTGCCTACAACACCACCGGCTTTCCGCTGCGGTGGATCTTCGGCGTGCATCGGAGCGAGCAGTACCGTTTGAACGTCGGCATCATGAATCCTGAAGCGGTCGTCCGCCGGTTCCGCATCACGCTGATCACGAACACCGGCGCGCGCGAGACGCGCGAGGTGGAGCTCGCGCCGCTCTCGATTCATCAGGAAGGCTTGCTCGGCACCGCCGAGGTGCTGCAGCTCATCGTCGAGCAGATCGGCGGAAATGGTCCTTCGGCGTGGCAGACGTGGGCGTCCTCCGTCGACAACGTCACCGGCGACGCCTGGTCGCAGATGGGCTTCATCGCGCCGGTCGCGACGACGCAGCAGCCCTGACGCACGTTGCACGCTCCGGCCACCGCGCCGCCTCGACGATCTCCGCCTCGGACATGTTGCGGAGGAACGAGGTGGCGCGGACGGAGCGCCGCACGAGCGCTTCATTCGCCGCGCTCGTGTACCCGCGGAAGCGCGCCGTCACGTCGCCGCGTCCTTCGTCGATGTCGAGCACGCGCAGCGGCGTGGCGCAGGTGAAGTCGAGCTTCGCGAAGGTGACGCTCCGCCGTTCGCGATTCTTCGCCGTGCGATAGACGATCGCGCGGTTCTGGAGGTCGTACACGATGCTCCACTGCGTCGAGCCGAGGGCGACTTCATCGAGCAGGCGAAACGCGCTGTCGAGGGTCGCCGCCGCTTTGAGGCCGCTCGCGGCACGAGCGAATCTGGTCGACGGGCTGCTGCGTCTGGAGGAAAGGCTTTCCGCGTACGGATCGTTCGCGAGCACCGGCACCGGAAGCGAGTCGCCGCGGTGGACGACCAGCTTCCCGCCGAGAAACTCGATCGAGGCGACGTCGCCGCTCGCGTCGGCCACGAGGTAGTGGAGCGGCGCGCGACCGTCGGCAATCCGCACCTTCTTCGCGTTGTCGAGCACCTCGGAGACGCTGGCCGCCGTGTCGAGCTGGTACTGCACCCATTCGAGCGAGCCGAGCGGCGCGCGCTTGTCGGCGGCCGGATAGCGGGTCGCGTCGAGCCACATCACCTCGACCACCAGCCCGCGCTCGTTCATCCCGCCGGTCGCGTTGTCGCGGCCATACTGGTTGAACGTGACGCTGCCGAACCGCGAGACCCATTGCGCGCCGCCCGGCCCGAGCGCCCGTTTGGCCAGGTTGCGCTTGTTGACCATGAGCATGCCGGCGCCGGTGTGCCAGTCGTAGTTGCGGCCGAAAAGGCCGCGCGTGCAGAACGTCGTGCACGCATTCGCGATGCTGGCATTCAGAATGAGGAAAAGCGCGAGGACGGCACGCATGATGAAGCGAACAACGAAGACGATGATCGGCATTGCAGTGGTCGGGGCCGTGCTGCTTGCGGGGACGATGGTGTTTGCAGGGAAAAAGCGTGCGCCGCGTGCGAGCGGGCCGTTGAAAGCCGCCGATGCGGCGTCTGTCGCTTCGCTGAGGCGCGACGTCGCAGCGCTTTGCGCGATCGGCGAGCGCAGCACGGTGATTCCGGAGAATCTCACCGCCGCGGCCGATCTCGTCGAGCGCGAGTTTGCGGCCGCGGGCTACAAGGTCGAACGGCAGACGTACGACGTCGTCCGCGACGCCACGCGAGTCGACAACGTGATCGTCGAAGTGCGCGGCACCACGAAGCCCGACGAGATCGTGGTGATCGGCGCGCATTACGACTGCGTCACCGGCACGGTCGGCGCGGATGACAACGCCAGCGGCGTCGCCGCGCTGCTCGCGCTGGCGCGGCAGTTCGTCAATGTGAAGCCGGCGCGCACGCTGCGCTTCGTCGCGTTTGCGAACGAAGAACCGCCGCACTTTCAATCGCAGGACATGGGAAGCTGGCAGTACGCCAAACGCTGCCGTGACCGTCGCGAGAACGTGGTGGCGATGGTGAGCCTCGAGACGATCGGCTATTACGACGACGCACGCGGCTCGCAGCAGTATCCCGCGCCGCTGGCCGCGCTTTATCCCGACACCGGGAACTTCATCGCATTCGCGTCGAACGTCGGCTCGCGCGGACTGCTCTCCCGCTGCGTGAAAGCGTTCCGCGCCGCGACGAACTTTCCGGCGGAATCAGCGGCGATGCCGGAGGCGATCCCCGGCATCGGCTGGTCGGATCAATGGTCGTTCTGGCAATTCGGCTGGAACGCGATCATGGTCACCGACACCGCCCCCTTCCGCAATCCGCACTACCACCGCTCCTCCGACCGCCCGAACACGCTCGATTACGAGAGGCTCGCCCACGTGGTGGAAGGCCTGGCCGGCGTCGTAAACGAGCTCATTCGCTGAAACGCGAAGCCGTCCCTCGTAGTCGCCGTCCCTGTGGAGCGGCGGGCTCTTAGCCCGCCGAGGGCTTGATCAGACCGTTGAAGACGTTTCCCCAGCCCCCGGCGGGCTAAGAGCCCGCCGCTCCACAGGATACGGCGGGAGCGCGACCTCATGTGCTGACAGAGCGTCCGGATCGCGGCTCATCCATAGGCGTGCGTGCCGCGTAAGTGCTTGAAAACGCACGTGGCGCGAGCGGCAAGCGCCTTGCGATCCATCCCTCTCAGACGGGAGGAAACACCATGAACAAGAAACTGACCACACTCGCGCTTGCCGGAACGCTCATCGCGGCCGCGACTGCTTCGGCCTACCCGGTGCAGCAGAATCTTCGGAACGCGAACACGCAGGCGGCACCGAGCGGTTCGACGGCACCGGCGCAGGTGCGCACGCAGCAGGGCGACACGGCGCCGTTCGTCTTTGGGAGTACGACCACGGTCGATCGCGGCACGACGCCTCGCAGGTCGGCGGCCAGCGCTCGCAATGCGGAACGCCGCTCGCTGCAGGTGCAGATTCGCGACGCACAGCGCCAGTACCTCACTCTCCGCCGCGCCGGCGATCCGCGCGCCGAGCAGTACCGCCTCGAGATGGAGCGCCTCAAACAGCGCGAGCGCCAGTTGAATCGCTCCGGAGCGGCGAGAACGAGAACGGCCAGCCGCAGGTAACGACGACCTCATCCGAGCACTAGAATGGCCGCCCATCATGGCGGCCATTTTTTTTACCGGATTCCCCGGGTTCCTCGGGTCGGAGCTTCTGCCGCGCGTCGTGAGCCGCACGGACGATTTCGCGCTGTGCCTCGTGCAGCCGAAATTTCGCCCGCTCGCGGAACAACGCGCACGCGAGCTGGTGGCCCGAAATCCCGCGCTCGCGAACCGCATCCGCATCGTCGAAGGCGACCTCACGCAGCCGCTCGACTCCATCGCCGCGACAGACGTGCGCGAGATCTACCACCTCGCCGCGATCTACGATCTCTCCGTCGAGCGCGATCTCGCGATGCGTGTCAATGTGACCGGCACACAGCGCGTGCTCGACCTCGCGGAGCGCGTGACGAACCTGGAGCGCCTCCATTACATCAGCACCTGTTATGTCAGCGGCCGGCATCACGGCGTCTTCAAAGAAGGCGATCTCGAAACGAATCAGCGCTTCAATAATCATTACGAGGAAACGAAGCAGCTCGCCGAAGTCGAAGTGCGCCGGCGCATGCCGCACATTCCGGCGACGATTTACCGTCCGTCGGTCGTGGTCGGCGACAGCACGACAGGCGCAACGCAGAAGTTCGACGGTCCGTACTTTGTCATGCAATGGCTGCTGCGCCAGCCGCGCGTGGCTGTATTGCCGGTGGTGGGGCGTCCCTCGCGCTACACGTTCAATGTGGTTCCGCGCGATTTCATCATCCGCGCGATCGACTATCTGAGCGGCCTCGAAGACAACGCCGGCCGGACCTACGCGCTCGCCGATCCAGACCCGCTGACCGTCGACCGGACCATCGACGTCATTGCCGCCGCCACAGAGCGCACTGTGCTACGGATCCCATTGACCAAAGCACTGGCCAAAGGCTCGCTGCAATACGTTCCCGGCGTCCATCGCCTCATGCGCATCCCACCCGCCGCCGTCGACTACTTCGTCCACCCGACCTCGTACGACACGACCAACGCCACACGCGACCTCAGCGCCGCCGGCATTGTCGTCCCCCGCTTCGAATCCTACGCCGCACGACTGGTCGAATTCGCACGCGCGCATCCGGAAATCGGGTCCGCGGCGATGGCGTGAGGTAGTTGCGCGTTGTCGGTTGTCGGTTGCCGGTTGCCGTTGTCGGTTGTCCGTTACCCGTTGCCCGTTACCCGGGCTTTTACGCCTGAGGCTATCCGCAGTCACTGTCGTCCAGGCACAAAGGCCCGGGCAACGGGCAACGGG
>DASVUA010000532.1:0-5604 GCA_036387295.1 Thermoanaerobaculia bacterium
GGCTCTTAGCCCGCCGAGCAGTGAACAATGTTCGGGCGGGCTAAGAGCCCGCCGCTCCACAAACACCGAGGTCCTCACAACCGCGTCACCACACCTCGCATCGCGTCGCCCGCACCATCGGATCGTTGGCGTCGCACGCGAAGGCGCGTGCGAATTCCGGCATGTTCGAGAGTGGTCCGATCACGCGGTACTTGCCGGTCGGATGCGGGTCTCCCTGCACCATCACGCGTTGCGTCTCCGGACGGATCTCATCGCCGCGGAACTGGCCCCAGGCGATGAAGAATTGCTGATCGGGCGTGAAGCCGTCGATCGTCGGCGGGGGATTCTTCTGCTGCGCTTTCTGCAGAGCGAGGTAGGCGATCTTCGCGCCGGCGAGATCGCCGATCGATTCGCCCAGAACGAGCTTGCCGTTGTGGTGGATGCCCGGCTCGATGAAGTAGCTCTCGAACTGCTCGACGACGCACCCGGTGCGTTCCTGAAAGCGCTTCAGATCCTCGGCCGTCCACCAGTTGTTGAGGCGACCCTGCGCGTCGTACTGCGCTCCCTGGTCGTCGAAGCCGTGGCTGATCTCATGTCCGATCACCACGCCGATCGCGCCGTAGTTCACCGCGTCCGTCGCGTTCACGTCGAAGGCGGGCGGCTGCAGGATTCCCGCGGGAAAGACGATCTCCTGCAGGAGCGGGTTGTAGTACGCATTCGACGTCGGCGGGGTCATCCCCCAGCGGCTGCGGTCGACCGGCTTGCCGATCTGCGCGCGGTCGTCGGCCGTGGTGTAACGAATGCCGGCCAGCACGTTTTGAAAGTACGAGCCGCGCTCGATCGCGACGCTGCTGTAATCCTTCCAGACGTCGGGATAGCCGACCTTCGGATTGAACGTGGCCAGCTTCGCCAGCGCCTGCTGTTTCGTCGCCGGCGTCATCCACTCGAGACCGCGGATCGTGTCGCCCATCGCCGCGAGCAGATTGGTGACCATCTCGGTCATGCGCGCTTTCGCGAGCGGCGGAAAGTAGCGTTCGACATACCGCTGGCCGAGTGCTTCGCCGAGGAGAGCGTCTTCGGTTTCGACGCAGCGCTTCCAGCGCGGCTTCATCTCCTTCGAACCGCGCAGGTACTTGCCGTAGAACGCAAAGTCCTGCGTCGCGAAGTCGTCGGAGAGGTGCTGCGCCATCGTGTTCAGCACGTTCCATTTGAGGTACGTGCGCCAGGTGCCGAGCGGCGTCGCCGCCAGCTCGCGATCGAACGCCATCATGAAGAGTGGCTGGTCGACGTTGAGGTCGGCGGCAGCGATGCCGGTCGTCTCGAGGTAGCGCGACCAGTCGAAGTGTGGCGTCATCTTCTGCAGCGTCGCCACCATGTACTTGCGATCGGTCGCGATCGGATCGCGTAGCGCCACGTTGTCGAGATGCATCTTCGCAAGCCGCGTCTCGAGCTCGAAGACGCTCGTCGCCGCGCGTTTTGCCGCAGCGCTCGACGAGCCTGCGAGCGCGAACATCTTCGCCACATGCTTGCGGTATTCGGTACGCGCGTCGGCGAAGCGCTGGTCGGGTTTGAGGTAGTAATCGCGGTCGGGGAGGCCGAGGCCGGCGGCGTAAACGCGCGCGATCACCTGCGATGGGTTGTGATTGTCGGGTGTCGACGCGATGCCGAACGGCGTGTTGATCTGGACGTTGTGCAGCATCGCGATCGCCGCCTGCAGCGATGCCGCGTCATGGATGCGATCGATCTCGCTCAGCAGCGGCTGCACGGGCGTGATGCCGAGCGCATTGACCCGCTTCTCGTCCATGCAGGAGCCGTAAAAGTCGGCGATCTGCTGATCGATCGAGCCCTTCGGCCAATCGGTGCGGCGGGTGACGTCATCGAGGATCGCCCGCAACTGCTCCTTGCTCTGCTCGCCCGCCGCCCAGCGCCTGCTCCACCGCTGCATCGTCGGCGGCATCGGATTCGCGGCACGCCACGCGCCATTTGCGTAGTCGTAAAAATTCGAACAGGCATCGACGCTGCGGTCGATGTCGGCGGTGAAGACCCCCCGCTGCTGCGGCGTCGTCTGCGCGAAAAGCGTCGTGGTCAGAAGGAGCGTGAGCGTTGCGGTGAGGCGCATGCGGGGAAGTATAGGAAAGTTGTCGCCGCTCGGTTGCCGCTTCTCTGCGACGTTCCTCACCGCGGCGCGCTAGGGACAACTCACGACTGGCAACCGGAATCGCCGTCTATAATCCGCGCCCGACTATGGCTGACCGAACAGAGCGCGCCTTCGCGCCCGACTCGCGCGAGCCCGCGCGGCGACGGTTCATGATCGCGGGGGAGCACATCATCCTCCGCGCGTTCGAGCGCGACGACGCCGAGCGCTGCTATCGCTGGATGAACGATCCGAACATCGTGCGCGCCTTGAAGTCGCGCTACCCGATCGCGTTTCAGAACGAGATCGAGTGGCTCGACCGGGCGATGCACGCGAGCGTCACCGAGCGCCACTTCGCCATCGAGCGGAAAGACGACCGCACCCACATCGGCAATGCGTCGATCCACGACATCGAATGGGTCTCGCGCGTCGCGAAGTTCGGCCTCTTCATCGGCGAGCCGAGCGCGTGGAATCGCGGCTTCGGTGGCGACGCGATCCGGACGCTGGTCCGCTTCGCCTTCGACGAGATGAACCTGCGCAAACTGCGAATCGACGTATTCGATTACAACGACCGGGCGAAACATGTGCTCGAGACACAGGGTTTCGTACAGGAGGGCCGCCTGCACGCAGAGTTCTACCGCGACGGCTCGTACCACGACATCGTGATTCTCTCGACCTTTCGCGACGGTGCGCCCCAGGAGATGACTGCAAAATGACCGACCGTAAAATCCGCGTTCTGATCGCCAAACCGGGCCTCGACGGACACGACCGCGGCGCGAAGGTGATCGCGCGCGCGCTGCGTGATTCGGGGATGGAAGTGATCTACACCGGCCTCCGCCAGACGCCGGAGCAGATCGTCGCCGCGGCCATCCAGGAAGACGTCGACGCGATCGGCCTCTCGATCCTCTCCGGCGCGCACAACGTCCTGTTCCCCGAGATCATGCGCCTGCTCGAAGAAGAAGGCGGCACCGACATCCTCGTCTTCGCCGGCGGCATCATCCCCGAGCAGGACGTCCCCAAACTCAAGGCCATGGGCATCCGCGAGATCTTCCTCCCCGGCACCCCGACCGGCGCGGCGGTGGAAGCGATTCGGAGCGCGGTGGGGCGTTAGACGGATCGTTGCGTTGCGAGTTGAGTTACCCGTTACCCGTTGCCCGTTACCCGGGCCTTGACGCCCAGGCGAAAGGGCCCGGGCAACGGGCAACGGACAACGGGCAACCGGCCCAACAACGTGCATGACGCCCAGGCGAAACAGCCCGGGCAACGGGCAACGGACAACGGGCAACTCCCTCCCAGGAACTCGCAACTCGCCACTCGCAACTGCCCGCATGCGCACCACCTACACCTTCGACGACGGCCACATGAACCTCTTGTCGTCGTTCGCGTTGCGTGCGATTCGCGACGCGCTTCCTTCAGGGGACGCTTCGCTGTTTGTCTTCCGCTCCGGGCGCGCGCGGCTGTTCGCGGCGGGTGCGGACATGGCGGAGATGCGGCGTTTCTCCGCGGGCGATGCGTACGAGTTCGCGCGTCTCGGGCAGGAGTTGTTCGATGCGATCGAGCGGTTGCCGGGCATCACCGTCGCCCTGATCGACGGCGACTGCTTCGGCGGCGCGCTCGATCTCGCGTTGTCGTTCGATCTCCGTTTCGCCACACCGCGATCGCGTTTCGCCCATCCGGGCGCGAAGCTCGGCATCGTCACCGGCTTCGGCGGAACGTCACGCTGGCGCAGCGTCGTGTCGCGCCGCACCGCGAATCAGCTGTTCCTCGCGAACCGCGTTTTCTCCTCGGCCGACGCGCTCGCAGCCGGCCTCGTCGACCGCGTCACCGAGTCACACGAAGAAGAGCTCGAGCGGCTCGAAACGTTCGACGCGCGGATGATCAAGGAGTTGACCATCCACGCGCCGCACCTCACTCGCGAACAGCTTCTGAGGCGAGCCATGCTCGTGCAGTCGCCCGCGTGATGAGCCTGTCCGTGCAATTACATATACTCCGCCGCGCATGGAAGCACTCGACACGCATCTCGACCCTTCGTCCTCCGACTTTGCCGCGAATGCGGAGCGGATGCAGGGGCTCGTCGACGACCTGAAAGCGCGGCTCGACAAGGCGCGCCTCGGCGGCGGACCGAAGTACATCGAACGGCATCGCGAGCAGGGGAAGATGCCGCCGCGGGAGCGCATCGCCGCGCTGCTCGATCCCGGGACGCCGTTCCTCGAGCTTTCGCCGCTCGCCGCGACCGGCATGTACGACGATGAAGCGCCGGCGGCGGGGATCATCACCGGCGTCGGACGGATCAACGGTCGCGAGTGCCTGATCATCGCGAACGACGCCACGGTCAAAGGCGGGACGTACTTTCCGATGACCGTCAAGAAGCACCTGCGGGCGCAGGAAGTGGCGCTGCAGAACAACCTGCCGTGCGTCTACCTGGTCGACTCCGGCGGCGCGTTCCTGCCGCTGCAGGCCGAGGTGTTTCCGGATCGCGATCACTTCGGCCGGATCTTCTTCAACCAGGCCGTGATGTCGGCGCAGGAGATCCCGCAGATCTCCGCCGTCCTGGGCTCGTGCACCGCGGGCGGCGCGTACGTTCCGGCGATGTCGGACGAAGCGGTGATTGTGAAGAACACCGGCACGATTTTCCTCGGCGGACCGCCACTGGTGAAAGCCGCGACCGGCGAAGAAGTCACGGCTGAAGAGCTCGGCGGCGCCGACGTGCACACGCGCATCAGCGGCGTGGCCGATCATTTTGCCGAAGACGATCCGCACGCCATCTCGATCGTGCGCAACATCGTCGAGAACCTCCGCGTCGACAAGCACGAACCGCCGACGCGCATCGCATCCGTCGATCCTCTGTACGACGCAAAAGAGCTGTACGGCGTCATCCCGCGCGATTTACGGAAGCCGTACGACGTGCGAGAAGTCATTGCGCGCATTGTGGACGGCTCGAAGTTCCAGGAATTCAAGGAGCGTTATGCGACGACGCTCGTCACCGGGTTTGCGCGCATCTTCGGCTACAAGGTCGGCATCATTGCGAACAATGGCGTGCTCTTCTCCGAGTCCGCACTGAAAGCAACGCATTTCATCGAGCTTTGTAATCAGCGCCGGATTCCGCTGATCTTCCTCCAGAACATCACCGGCTTCATGGTCGGCAAACAGTACGAGCGCGGCGGGATTGCGAAAGACGGCGCGAAGATGGTGCACGCCGTCGCCAATTCGACCGTCCCGAAATTCACCGTGATCATTGGCGGCTCGTTCGGCGCCGGGAACTACGGGATGTGCGGCCGCGCCTATTCGCCGCGGTTCCTCTGGATGTGGCCGAATGCACGCATCTCCGTCATGGGGGGCGAACAGGCAGCCGGCGTGTTGACTACAGTGAAACGCGACCAGCTCGCGCGCGCCGGGAAAGAATTGTCGCAGGAAGAAGAACGCGCGATTGCCGATCCGGTGCTGGCCAAATACGAAGAAGAAGGCAGCCCGTATTACTCGACCGCGCGCCT
>DASVUA010000533.1:0-5659 GCA_036387295.1 Thermoanaerobaculia bacterium
CCCTTCGGCGGTGACGACGTCTTCGACCGCAATCGCGAGATCTTCGACCGGCGCGAGATGCAGCTCACCGATGGCCGCGATGCGAAGGGAGCGGCAGGGTTCGTAGAGAGGGATGTCGGACCCAGCGGCAGGCAACGGAGAAGGTCCTTCGCCGTCATCGCGGCTCAGGATGACAATCGGTGGCGTGCTCGCAACGGCAGTCGGCGGCGGCGCACTTTTCGCCGTTTCGATCGCCTGCAGCAAACGCGAAAGCGTCTCCGCGCGGTTGCGATACCAGTCGGTCGACCAGACGCGCTGAATCGTCCAGCCGAGGTTCTCGAGCACCTGCTGCCGCAGCCGGTCGCGGTCGCGCGCGACCGGTGCTGCGTGGTACTTCGCGCCGTCGCACTCGATGCCGAGGAGATAGCGGCCGCGATGCTCCGGATCGACGATCGCGATGTCGACGCGGAAGCCCGCATATCCGACGCGCTGCTTCACGTCGTGGCCGTGCGCGCGGAGCTCCGCCGCCAGCGCATCTTCGAATGCCGAAACAGTCGTGTCGTCGCTCTGCTCGGCAGCCATCAGCCTTCGCGTCTCGGCAAAGTCGAGGAACGACTTCAGCGCGAACACGCCCTTCGACGTCGCCGATTCGATCGACAGATCGGACGCTTTGAAGTTCGAGTAGACGACGCACTTTTCGCGCGCTCGCGTGATCAGCACGTTCAGGCGCCGCTCGCCTCCTTCGGAATTGAGCGGGCCGAAATTCATCGACAGCTTTCCCGCCGCGTCGCGGCCGTAGCCGACCGAGATCAGGATCGCGTCGCGTTCGTCGCCCTGAATGGTCTCGAGGTTCTTCACGAAGAACGGCTCGCGGCGATCGCCCTTGAAGAACGGCTCGAGATCGGGATTGCGGCGCAGTTGCAGCTCCATCTCTTCCTGGATCGCCTGCTGCTGCTTGATGTTGAACGTGCCGATGCCGAGCGACTTTTCGGGGTAGCGGCGGAAATGATCGATTGCCGCGGCGGCGACGATTTGCGCTTCGATGCGATTCACCGCGGTGCGGCCGCGGTCATAGACGCCGTGCGGCACATGCACGAAATGCAATCCGAGCGCGTCCGACCAGTCGGTCGCCGAGGGATACACGCGCAGTTTGTTGTCGTAAAAGTGCTGATTCGAGATCGCGATCAGCGACTCGTGACGGCTGCGGTAATGCCAGTTGAGCGTCTTCGTCGGATAGCTGCGCGCGCATTGATGGAGGATGCTTTCGACGTCCTTCAGCGCCGCGCTTTCCTCTTCCTCGCTTTCGGCATCGTCGCCGGAAAGGTGATCGAAGAAGCTTGTCGGCGGCAGCTGTTGCGTGTCGCCCATGACCACGAGCTGCGCGCCGCGCAGCAGCGCACCGACCGCATCTTCGGGACGCACCTGACTGGCCTCGTCGAACACGATGAGATCGAAGCGCGCGTTGCGCGGGTCGAGAAACTGCGCGATCGAGAGAGGGCTCATGAGGAAACAGGGCTTGATGCGCTGAATGAGGCCACTCGCCTTCGCCAGCAGCTTGCGGATCGGCATGTGCCCCCGTTTGCGGTTGATCTCGCCGAGGAGGATGCCGGCCTCGGAGGTGTGCGACGCGCCGCCGCTGAGCTGCGGACGCAATGAATGCAGCTTCTGCGACAAACGCCCGCGGTTGAGCGCCACGAGGTTCTGATCGAGCTCGCGAAAACGCGCGATCTTGCGCTCGTGCACGTCACCGGTGAATTGCCCGAGGGCCGCGCGCTCGCCAAACGCAATGCGCAACAGCGACTCCGCGAGCGCGAACTGAAAGAACGGAACGAGCGTCTCGGGAGCGATGGCGTCCCGCGCGATGAGCGGTTCGAGCGGCGCCGCGGCAGTGGCACGAACCGCGTTCCGCGCCGCGTTGTACTGCGCCCATCGAAAGAGCGAGGGAAGTTGTTGCTGCCACTCCGCGACAACGGCATCGCTCTCATCAAACGTCGTCGCCAGAGAATCGTGTCTCTCGACGAGAACGACATCAAACGCCGCATTCACCGCGCCGCTCATCACCGCCGCCGCGTTGCGCACGCGCTCGATCGCACCAGCGATCGCGCTCGGATCGATGCGCTTGTTCGCAACGTCGACCGCCTTCTGCGTCAGCGCCTCCGCGAGCAGCTCGCGCCGGAACGCGACGAGCCATTCCGCGAACGCGCGCAGCGATGCGCAGTCGCTGCGATCGCTCTTCCACCGCGCCCCGAACAATGCGGTGCCGCGTGAATGCGCGCGCAATGCATCGCGCACCGCCTGCAGCTCGACGAGCCGCGTGAGATCGCCGCACATCACCTGCGGCGTCGGAGCCTCGCCCGCGTACAGCTCAGACAGTTGCCGCCGCAGCAAGCGATAGCGTCCGTTGAAGAAGCGGAAGAAGCGCGTCGAGAGGGTCGAGAACTCGCTCGCATCCGCGGCGTGACTTCCTTCCAGCGCTTCCTCACGAAACGTGCGCGCAACCTCGGCGCGCTCGCGCTGAAATGTTTCGACGCGGCGGATCAGCTCCTCCGCCTGCGCGTTCGGCGCATTCCATTCGCTGCTGAGCAGCAGCGCCGCCTCGGTCGGTGCGTCGGCGCGCGCGAGCAATTCGGCGGCACGCGTCGCATTGTCGATGTCGGCAATCCGCATCGGCTGCCGCACGCCCGCCGTGGCAGCCAGCGCCGCGGCGGCATCGCGCATTTCGCGAATGGCGTCGCGCGCCTGCGCGAGCGCGGCGCGGACTTCCTCTTCGTCGTGCGGCAGCATCGCGTCGCGCGCGCTCGCGCGCCACGGATGCGCGGCCGCGGGATGGACGAGCGGCATCACGTACGCGAGCTCGCGCAGCGCTTTCTCCGCCGCGAGCGCATCGCTCTCGCGAACCGCCGCTGCATTCGGAATGCGCGGCAATTCCTGCGGCAGCGCGCCGAGTTGCGCGAGCGCGGCCTGACGCATACCGAACAACTGATACGGCGTCTTTCCGAATGCACCGACGGGCGTGCCGAGCTCGAATGCGTAGCGATTGAGATCGCGCTTGAGCAGCTCGTGCTCGTCGAGCAACTGCTCGCCCGCTGCCGCCAACGCCTTCGATCCGAGGGAGCGTTGCAGCTCGAGCAGCACCGACTTTTTGTTTGCCTTGCGGCTGTGCAGCTCGAGACAAAACGGACCCAGGCCGGCGGCATCGAGGCGCGATTTCACGACCTCCAGCGCCGCCATCTTTTCGCTGACGAACAGCACCGTCTTCCGCGCCGACAACGCCTCGGCGATGAGGTTCGTGATCGTCTGCGACTTGCCGGTGCCGGGAGGCCCCTGCACGACGAGATTGCGTCCCGCTTTCGCGTCTTCGATCACCGCGATCTGCGACGGGTCGGCATCCATCACGTGCCAGAGATCGCGCGCGGTCAGCACTTCGTCGATGCGCTTCTCATCGAAGCCCGCGTCCTTCGGCTCCCCCGCCGGCGCGAAGAGCGTTTGCAGCAGCGCATGATCGTGCGGCTTCCGGTCCGCGGGCCACGTCGCCGGATCGAGATCCTTGAACATGACGAACTTCGTGAAGCTGAAGAAATCGAGCGTCAGCTCCGACAGCACGCGCCAGCGCGGCTTGTGCGCGATCGCCGCCGAGACCTGCTGCAGCCACGCATCGACTCCGCGCTTCTCTTCCGGCGCTTCGAACGGCGGGAGTGCGACGCCGTAATCGCCGAGCTTCGCCTGCAGCGAGATGTTCGCGAACACGTCCTCACCGGTCCATTTGAGTTTCGAGAACTCGCCGGCGCGCACGCGCTCGAGCTCCGCGGGGACGAGGAGCAGCGGCGCGCGCCGCGGCTGATCGGAGTCCTCACTCTCGAACCATTCGAGAAATCCGAGGGCGAGATGTGCGACGGTGTAGCCCTGCTCTTCGACCGCGCTGCGCCCTTCGTGATAGACGCGAAAGAGCTTCTTCGCAAGCGATTCATCGTCGTACGGCGTCTGCAGGAAACGATCGGTGTGCTTCGTCTCGAGCTGATTGGCGCTGCGCGCGGACCACGTGTCGTACGTCCGCTGCACCGCATCGTCGGACGATGCGTTTCGTTTCGCGCCGGTGCCGCGAAACTCGAGCGTCTTCTCGCGCAGCACGAGCGCGTCGTAGATCTCGGCCGGCACTTCACCGGTGACGCGAATGCTGCGCAACTGGCTGGGGCGGTAATTCAGCAGCCGGTTGCGCAGCGTGAGGTCGAGCAGTTTCTGACGGACGCCGTCGAGCTCGCGTGCGATCGTTCCCGTCACGCGCGCGCCTCCGGAGCGTGCGGATTCGTCGACTCTTTCGGAGCCGCGCCGCGCATCGCGAGCCACGCGAGCAGAAAAAGAGAAATCACACCTGCCGCAGCGGCTACGGCCGAAAGCGCACCCATCGAGAATTCCTCCGGGTCTCAGAGACACGGATGTGCGTCGTTTGTGGCGCGCGCCACAAACTCGCCGCCGGCCGTGTCCTCTCCTCACATGCAAAATGCGTTTGCCGTGCGTCCGTTCGTCCGGCCGGGGCTCTTCCGGCGGCTCTTCAATCTGCCCGCTCCGGAGAACGGCTACGTCGCGCTGGAGAACCTTCTGGCGACGCGCGCGTGGAGCGACATTCACGAAGGCGACGTCGCCGCGGCACTGCAGGCGCATGGCGTTAGGTCGCTCGCTCGCGTTCGCGCAAAAGAGCTGTACGCGCGCGCTCTCGCATCATTCGCAGCGGACGACGTCGTCACCGATGCGGAAGCGGACGGGCTGCAGCGGCTGCGCAATCTTCTCGGCATTCGCGACGTCGATGCGGAGGAAGTCGAGCGCGAGGTCGTGCATCCGCGATACGAACGGCGTGTGGCCGAGGTGCTGAGCGATGACTATCTGAGCGAGGCCGAGAAAGCGCGACTGACGATTCTTCGCAAAGGGCTGCGCGTCGACGAACGGAAGGCGCTGGCGATTTTCGAGCGGAGAGCGGAAGCGTTATTAACGCGGCGCTGGCAGGAGGCGGTGGACGATCGCCGCCTCAGCGACGACGAACGAGGCGCGCTCGACGCGATGGCGCGCAACTTCGGAATCCGCGTCGACGTCGATGCCGCGACGAAAGCGCAGCTCGACCGCTTTCAATGGTTCTGGCTCGCCGAGCGTGGAACCTTTCCGCAGATCGCCGCGCCGATCAATCTGCAGCGCGACGAGGTGTGTCATTTCTCGTCGCACGCCGACCTGCACGAGATGCGCACGGAGACGCAGCGGACGTACTCGAGCGGAACGTCCGTGCGCATCAAAATCATGAAAGGCGTCTACTACCGCGTCGGCAGCACGCAGACGCACCGAGTCACGCGCGACGTGCTGCGCCACATCGACAGCGGTACGTTGTACATCACGAACAAACGGGTGATCTTCGACGGCTCCAAAAAGAACAACGCGATCCGGCTCGCGAACGTCCTCTCCGTCATCCCCTACTCCGACGGCATCGAACTCGAGAAGACGTCAGGCCGCAATCCGATCTTCACCGTCGGCGACGCGGAGTGGCTGACGATCCTGCTCACGAGCCGCCTCGCGCACGCATGAACGTCGTCCTATGACCGGATGATCCCCGTGAAGCCCGCGCGTGCGAACGCCGCACGCGCCGCAACAGCCTCGGCGTGTGTGGCAAATGGGCCGGCGTCGACAAAAAAGAGCTTGC
>DASVUA010000534.1:0-4567 GCA_036387295.1 Thermoanaerobaculia bacterium
CTGCCGCTCAAGGAAGAAACGCTCAGCGTCCTCAATGCGCTCTATGACGCGAAAAACAAGAGCGTTGCAAAGAAAGACATCTGGGAAGCGCGCAACGTCAGGTTCGCATCAGCCGACACGCTCACGCCGGTCGTCATCGGCGTATGGGATTCGAGCGTCGACATGAGCGTCTTTCCGGCCGCGAACCGCTGGACCAACAGCAGGGAAGTGGTCGACGGGAAAGACAACGACGGCAACGGTTTCGTCGACGACGTGCATGGCATCGGCTTCGACCTCGTCACGGCGAAGCGGTCGGCCGGCACGCTCACCGATCCGGCCGGCAACGTCAAATCGGACGTGAAGCAACTGCAGAAACTGACCAAGGGTTATCTCGACCTGCAGTCGGCGGTGAAAAGCGCCGAAGCGGCGGAACTGCAGAAAACCATCGCCGGATTGAAAGCCGAACAGGTCAAGGATTTTCTCGAGGAGCTCGGGTTCTACAACTTCTACATTCACGGCACGCACGTCGCCGGAATCGCGGCGGCCGGCAATCCGGCAGCGCGCATCGTCGCGGCGCGCATCGGCTACGACCACCGCTTTCCCAAGCCGTACACGATGGAGCAGGCGAAGTTCATGGCTCAGATGTTCCGCGATACGGTCGAGTACTTCAAAGCCGCCGGCGCGCGCGTGGTCAACATGAGCTGGCGCTACAACAGCCAGTCGATCGAAGGAACGCTGACGGCGAACGGCGTCGGCGGCGATGAGAAGCAGCGCAAAGAGCTCGCGCGGCAGATGTTCAAGATCGAGCGCGACGCGCTGTACGAAGCGATCAAAGGCGCGCCCGGCATTCTCTTCGTCTGCGGTTCGGGCAACGAGAACAACGACGCGAATTTTTCGGAGTACATCCCGGCGAGCTTCGAGCTGCCGAATCTCGTGACCGTCGGCGCGGTCGACAGCGAAGGCCGCAAGGCGGCGTTCACGACGGAAGGAAAGAGCGTCGACTTTTACGCGAACGGCTACGAGGTCGAAAGCTTCGTGCCGGGCGGCGAGCGGATGAAAATGTCGGGAACGTCGATGGCGTCGCCGCAGGTGGCGAACCTCGCCGCGAAACTCATCGCGACGAATCCGAAGCTGAAGCCCGCCGAAGTGATCGCGCTCATCGAGCGCGGCGCCGAGCCTTCGAGCGAAGACGCGAAGATCAAATTGATTCATCCTGCAAAGTCGATGAGCCTCGCGCAGGCGAAGTGACGTTGCGGACAAGGAACAAACAATTCGGGCGGCCGTGAGGCCGCCCGAATGCCGCAGCGAATCGATGACGCAGGCGGGCTTCTCTCGAGCGAAGCCTTCCCGCGGGTGAATGCTTTCGGCTCAGTGCGACGGGGAAGCGCCGGCGCGCCGAACCTCCAGCTCGAGAGTGCCGTCCGCCTGCCCTCCTTCACTTCCGCGGAACGTCACTTTCCGGCGAGTCACACCATCACTCACCGTTTCGTCTTGCACGTCGAGGGTGCGGTGAAACATGACGTTTCCTTCCGCGGGAACGAGGCTCGGCTGGACGCCGGGCGGCATTGGGGGTGCGGCGATCCCGCCGCGGGGAACGACGACGTCGACTTCGACCGCGTCAGGGCTCGCGCCGCGAAACGGCATCCGCACCGGCATCGGCTCGGGCTGCCGGATGATCTGTGCGCCGGCGGCGTCGAAATGAGCGGCGAGGCCGACTGCGCTGAGCGATTCCATCAGCACCAGGTGCGCCGGAACGTTGTCCGCCTTGACGTCGATGCGCACCGCGGCGGTCGCCTCGTCGATCGCCCCTTCCGCCGGAGCGATGACGATTCCGGACGTGTTCGCGATGATGTTCGCGAGCTCGACGATCGAGACCGACGACAGTTCGAGCGACACGTTCGTGTCGAGGCGGCGGATCACTTCCTGCGCCTCGGGCGTGAGCAGGTTGACGACCATGACGCGCGGCGGCTCTCCCGCACGTGCGTCCGTCAGCGAAACGACGGCGAGTGCAACGACCAGCGCCATCCAGGCGGCGCGGCGCGATTCGGATCTGAATGTGGCAATCATCTGAATTCTCCTTTTCATTGCGTGGTGGTTGGAAGACGCCATTCCGACGAAGCCGGGAGCGGGCGGCGGCAGTCGCCACTGATCGAGAAGCCGCAGCAGCGCACCGCCGTACGCGGCCTGTTCACGCGAATCGAGATGCTCGAGCGCGAGGGCGTCGCAGGCAAGCTCCCGCTCCTCGTGAAGGCGCGAGACGGCGATCCGCACGAGCGGATTGAACCAGTGGAGGGCATGGACGACCGCGACGACCCAGTTCACCAGGAGGTCGAAACGACGAAGGTGAGCGAGCTCGTGAAGAAACACGAATCGGAGCTGCTCGACAGGAAACGACTCGAGAAAACCAGGCGGCACGAGGATGGCGGGACGGCGGAATCCGTGCAGCGCCGGCGCGTCGACGGCGGAGCTCGTGCAGACGACGACCGGCCGCTTCACGCGCATCGCCTCGCGGCATTCGTCGAGCAGGAGCGCGGTGCGCGACCACGGCTCGACCGGCGTGGCGTTCTGCACGATGCGCCGCACGGCGCGCCACCGGCTGGCGATGCGCGCGAGCGCGACGACCGCGCCGGCGAGCCAGAGCGCGACCACGCCCTCACGCCACCCGAACTGCCGCGTTGCGCGCGGCGCGGCCGCTTCGAACGGCCTCGCGTCGCGAGGAACGCCTGCCAGCGCGACAACGTTCTGCGCCGGCTCCGCAAGCCTCTGTTCGCGGTTCGGCGCGAGGTTGAAGATGCTGACCGGCGACTGCGGTGCGAGCGGCGCGACGAGCCGCACCAGCGCGACGAGCAGGAGCGCGTGCGCCCAGCGCGCCGGGATCCGCGTGCGGAGCGCGCGCGTGAGCAGCAGCACGAGGACGAGCAGGAGCGAGCCTTTCCAGGCGGCGGTGAAAAGAAGGTCGGCGGCGTTCATCAGTCGCGTCCCTTCGTGTCGCCCTGCTTCTCGTCCAGAATGCGGCGCAGCTCGTCCATCTCTTCCTGCGTGAGGCGTGTGTTGCGGACGAAATGCGCGAGCATCGGCGCCGTCTCCCCTCCGAACACGCGCTCGAGAAACGACGCGCTCTCCTGCCGCACGTAACGCTGCCGCGGAATGGCGGGGGAGTACACGTACCGATTGGCCTCGGTGGTGTAGCGCAGGACTCCTTTACGGACCAGACGCCCCAGCAGCGTCTTCACCGTTTTCGGGTGCCACTGCATGCGTCCGGAGAGCGCCTCCGAGACCTCGCTCGCGGTGAGCGGAGCGCGGTCCCAGAGCACATTCATCACTTCCCATTCGGCTTCCGTGATCGGCGGCGTCTTCGCCATCGTTCCTCCAACTGATTACGTCTGTAGTCAGCATGGATTACGAATGTAGTCGATGGGAAGTTTCGCGGCGAGTTGTTACAACTTTCGAATGGGGTAACGTCAGCGGGCGCGGCCGCGCTCGTCGACGGACGGTTTTCCGGGGCCGTGGAAAAGGAATCCGAGCGAGATGAACAGCATGATCCACGCGAGCGCGGCCGGCGCATACCCGCCGGTGCGATGCGCGATGAGCAGCGCGCAGATGAAGTTGATCACCATCACCAGCGCCGCCGGACGGAACAGAAATCCGATGATGAACAAGAGGCCGCAGATCGCCTGCGCATAGACGGAGACGTGGGCGGCGACGAGCGGGAACGGCACGTTGAGCTTTGCGAGGAAATCGTGGAACTCCATCATCCGCGCCCACGAAACGATGTTGTCCGCCACGCCGTAGACGAGGTGGCCGCCGATGATCAGGCGGATGAAGAACAGTCCGTACTCTTTGCGCTGCTCGAACCAGTTGAACATGCGCCGCAGAATGCGCCTGTCGGCGGCCCACGGCGGCGAACAGTTGGTGACGAACTGTGTCCGCACCGCAATATCATCGCGCCATGGGTGAAGTGGTCACGATCTGGTTGAAGCGGTTCAAGGGTGGTCCGATGGATCCGGTGATGTTCGCCGAGGCGGTCGAGGGGCGCGGCCTGGCCGGAAATGCGAATCAAGGCGGCAAGCGGCAGGTGACGATCATCGACGAAGCGCGCTGGCGCGAAGCGCAGCAGGAGCTCGGCATCGACGTCGATCCTTCCGCGCGCCGCGCAAACGTGATGCTGCGCGGGATCGATCTCGAAGGACAGCGCGGCCGCATGCTCCGGATCGGCCGCTGCGTCATCCGCATCTACAACGAAACGCGTCCGTGCGAACAGATGGACGACGCACAGCAGGGCTTGCGCGAAGCATTGAAGCCGCGGTGGCGCGCCGGCGCGTACGGCGAAGTGGTGGAGGGCGGAATCGTGCAGGTCGGCGATACGGCGGAATGGTTGCCGTGAAAAATCGCGACGATTCCGGCGAGGCTTGCTCTTCAGTGGAGCGGCGGGCTTCAGCCCGCCGAGCAACCGTCGGCGGGCTAAGAGCCCGCCGCTCCACCTAACGCTCACATCTTGCGGTAGCGCGCGTTCACCATCGCATACACGCCGTACGAGGCGAGACCGAAGCCGACGACGATCAGCATCGGCAGCGGCAATTCCTGCAGT
>DASVUA010000535.1:0-6753 GCA_036387295.1 Thermoanaerobaculia bacterium
AACTATTCGACGATCGTGAACGGTTCCTGAAGTTCGTACGTTTTGCCGAGCACGGTGTCGGTCAGTTTCACCGTCATCGTGTACGTTCCCGGCTTGAACGTGGCGAGCGGCATTGCCTGCCCCACACCATAATGACCGGTCACGCCCTTCAGTTCCTGTGCCGCTACTTCCGATGACGGGCCGACCATCTTCGTCTTCTTCCCGTCAGCTTTCGTGCCTGCAATCGTGACAGCCATCGTCAGTTTCGGCTGACCGGTCGTCGCGTCCTTGCCGGGATTGCGCACTTCGACGAAGTACCAGAGCTCATCCGCGGTACGGAACGCCGCGTTTCCGCGCGGGACGACTTTGAGGCCACCGAACGCGAACGGGTCGGTCGGCGCCTGCGCTTCCGTGAGCGGGTAGATGTGCGAGGAGAGCATCAGCTGCGAAACGCTCGGCTCGCCGCTCGCCACACCCTTCACCACCAGCGGCTTCGAGACGACCGAGACCGGCTTGCCGTCTTTCGCCAGACCGAACGTCGCGCGATAGGTGCCGGGAGCGAGCTCGAGCGAGCGCGCGTAAAACACGTCATCGTTCGAGGCCGTCAGCTTCACCGGCTCTTCGTACGAGACGATCTGCTGCGAGCCGTCGGCGCTCTCGACCGCTCCGAAGAAGGTGACGTCGCTTCCGGCCGCGAGACCGGCCGACTTCGGCGCCCAGAGCTGCACGGGGATGAACTGCTTCCCTTCCGGCGTGACGAATTCGCCGGTCGTCATGTAAAGCGTGTTCGGCGCCTTGGCCGTACGCGCGGCGGTGACGGCGGCGCGCAGGGTTTCGCTGGTCAAGGCGTTCGTCACGGCCACCGGAGCGGCTGCAACAGGGGTGACGGCGGCCGGCGCGGCGGAGGGAACCGCAACCGCGGCCATGGCCTCGGCGGAGTAGGTCGGGACTTCCGTCAGATTCGGCTGTGTGATGAAGCTGCGGGCGACGCGATTGAAGACGCTGTTGTAGTCGGTGCGCGGAACGCGCTCCATCTTCCACTCGTTCGACGCGTACTGGTCGATGAACGCGACCTCGACCGTCGGCTGGCCGATGTCGATCTTCACTTCACCCTGCTGGTACTCCCACAGCTCTTTCGGGCTGTAGCTCTGGAGGCTCGTGGCGTCCGGCGACTCTTCGCCACCGGTACCGGTCGGCGTCTGGATGGTTTTCTGCGGTTCGCTGCCGGAGCGGCGGATTTTCGTCGGCGAGCCCATGAGGATGAACACTTTGCCGCGATCGGTGGCAGAGCCCTTCAATTTCGAGGTGCTGAAGCGGCTGTCGGCGGCGGCCACACGCTCTTCCATGCCCTTGCGGAACTCATTCACGGCCGTGGCCGGCGTCGGGTCGCGGCGCGCCCAGAAAAGCTCGATGAACTGCTTGGCCTGCTCATCCGTCTTGATGGCAGCCCACTGCTTGCGCTCTTCGGCGGTGAGGTGGTGCTGGAACGGCCCCTTGGCCCAGTCAGCGTAGGTCTTCGAGAGTGCCGCGAACCCGTTCACGGTCATCAGGAGAAACAACGTTACGGCGGATAGACGCACGATCTTCATCTTTGAGCTCTCCCAAGCTTCTGCGTTTGTTCGACTCAGTAGGTCGGCTTGTATTCTGCGGTGAGCGCGCTGATCGCGGCCCAAAGTTCTGGAAACAACGGCTCACGGGTCCCTGCTTCCAATTGAGCCGCCGGGACGCCTTTGAGAGACATCACCCGGTCTCCGATGACGCGAAACGCGAGACGCATGTGCGTGAAGCGCCACTTGAGGAACGCTTCGTCATAGTCGAGCATCGCCTGGACGACCCGGAAGAGATCGTCGTGCTCGCGCGGCGCACGCTCGACGTCGAGAACCGTCACGCCGCGGCGTGCGAGCAATTGCTCGAAACGGGGCCAGATCTTTTTGCCCACTTCGAGCAGACGGTGAAAGCCGGGCGATTCCTGCCCGCTCCCCCGCCCCAGCGAGACGACGCGGAACGCGTGGTAATCGACCGGCGCCATCGTTTCGAGCAGGACGATCTGCTCGCGCAGGAGATCGAGGATCAGCCGCGAGCGATGCAGCAGATCGGCCGCGAGCAGCACCTCGTCTTTTTCGAGGTGCACGATGAGGCGGTCGACTTCGTAATCGACGTGATGCAGCCAGAGCTCGGCGGTCTGGTGCGTGACCTGGAAAAGGCGCTCTTCCGGATTGGACAGCCGGTCGATCGGTTTCTGCAGCTCGAGCAACTCCGGGACGCGGACGTAGCGCTCGTAATCGGACGAGCCTTTCCCTTCGAGAATCGGACCTGTATGCGGCATCTCTCTCCCTGGTTTTCGGTGTGTGAAGTCAGTGCTGCGCGCGGCAGGCTGTCAGTTTATCCTGCGCGGAGAGGCAAGGAACTCCGGCTACACCGGATCGACCGAGGAGCAGTCGCCACTAGACGAGCTCGAGGATGTGGCCGAGCTTTTTCTTCTTCGTCTCGAGGTACTTTTTCGTGGTCGAGGAGGGTGCGATCTCGAGCGGCACACGCTCGACGATCTGGAGACCGAAGCCTTCGATCGCGACGTATTTCGCCGGATTGTTGGTCATGAGGCGGATCTTGCGGACGCCGAGATCGCGGAGGATCTGCGAACCGGTGCCGTAGTTGCGGATGTCGGGAGCGAAACCGAGCTTCGCGTTCGCCTCGATCGTATCGTCGCCCTGATCCTGCAGCTCGTAGGCGCGCAGCTTGTTGACGAGGCCGATCCCGCGTCCTTCCTGCAGCAGGTAGAGCACGACGCCCTTCCCTTCTGCTTCGACGAGCGCGAACGCCCGCTCGAGCTGGTCGCCGCAATCGCAGCGGCTGGAACCGAAGACGTCGCCGGTGAGGCACGACGAATGGACGCGGACGAGCACTTCGTCTTCTTCCTTGATCTCGCCTTTCACCAGCGCGATGTGCTCTTCGCCGTTAATGTCGCTCTTGTACGCGTAAACGCGGAACTCGCCGTAATCGGTCGGCAGCACGGGCGACGCGAGGCAGTGCACGTGCTTCTCGTTCTGCATCCGGTATTTGATGATGTCGGCCACCGAGATGATCTTGAGTCCGTGATGGATCGCGAACTCTTTGAGGTCCGGCAGCCGCGCCATCGTGCCGTCTTCATTCATGATTTCGCAGATGACGGCTGCGGGCGAGCAGCCGGCGATCGTGGCGAGATCGACCGAAGCCTCGGTCTGTCCGGCGCGTTTGAGCACGCCGCCTTTCCGCGCGCGCAGCGGGAACACGTGTCCCGGACGGGCCAGATCGAGCGGCCTCGTTTTCGGATCGATGGCCACGCGAACCGTTTCGGCGCGATCGCGTGCGGAAATGCCGGTCGTGACGCGGCCGCGCGCTTCGATCGACACCGTGAATGCGGTACCGAAGTTCGTGGTGTTGTTCTCGACCATCAGCGGCAGCTCGAGCTCGTCGCAGCGCTCTTCGGTCAGGGCGAGGCAGATCAGGCCGCGGCCAAACCGCGCCATGAAATTGATCGACTCGGCGGTGACGCGCTCCGCTGCGATGCAGAGATCGCCTTCGTTTTCGCGATCTTCGTCGTCGACGATGATCACGAATTCGCCGCGACGGTAGAGCTCTGCTGCTTCCTGAATGGTCGTAAAAGGCATAGGGGGCCGCGATTCTGTGGGCGCTTCTCTGGTCAATCTGGTGAATGGAACGGCGTCAGCCGGTCACGCGGAACTTCTCGTAGAACGTGTACGACTGCTGCCGCACCGTGTCGATGACGCGCACGGTCAGCGTGTACTCGCCTGGTTTGAACGACGCGAGCGGGATTCCGCTGCCGACGCCGTAGTGGCCGGGTACACCTTTCATTTCGATGGCCTGCACTTCGCGCAGCGGCGCTCCGAGCTTCTTTGCCTTGCCGGTGTCGTCGGTGCCCGCCACGTCGACGCGCACCTGCAGCTTCGGTGCGGCAGAGGCGGTCCCGGTGACCGGAACGACGTCGGTGCTCGGCGCGGCAAGCCCCGGGTTGCGCAGCTCGACGAAGTACCAGAGCTCGTCCGCGGGACGGAATGTGCGATCCGCTTTCGGAACGACCTTGAGGCCGCCGAACGCGAACGGATCGACGGGCGACTGTGCCGCCTCGAGCGGATAGATGTGATTCGACAGGATCATCCGCGATACGGCTGGTGCGGTGTGATCGAGCTTTCCGGCGAGCTGCAGCTCGCTGGTCGAGAGCGAGATGACGTCCGCGCCTTCTGCGAGACCGAAGTAACCGCGATGCTTCCCGGCCGGAAGGCCGAGGAGCGTGAGGTCGACGAAGTAGTCATCGCGCGTGGCGGTCAGCTTCGCCGGAACTTCGAACGCGCTGA
This sequence comes from Thermoanaerobaculia bacterium, assembly GCA_036387295.1. Lineage (GTDB taxonomy): Bacteria > Acidobacteriota > Thermoanaerobaculia > Gp7-AA8 > Gp7-AA8 > QHVT01. The sequence continues at coordinate 4,332 of DASVUA010000535.1, forward strand.
CGTTCTTGCCGCTCGCATCCTGCACGACGCCGAAAAACGTGAGGCTCTGCGCCGGCGAGATGCCGCTTGCCCGCGGGATGTAGAGCATGACCGGCACGAAGTAGTGACCGCCTGCGGTCACGTACTCGCCCCACGTCACGTACGTCCGTTTCGGGCTCGCGCCAGTGGTTTTGAACTGATTGATGGCCGCCTGCAGCGCCGGAGTCGCCAGCTCGGTCTGCGCCGGCGGGAGTAACGGGCCGGCGGGAGGTGCGGCCGCCGGCTCCGGCGCGACAGGAGTCTGCGCCGCGGGAGCCGTGGTGCTGGTCGCTTGCGAAAATGCGGAAGCGGTGAGGAAGAACGTCACCGCGGAGGCCGTAAGCAAGTTTGGCAGTCTCATTGGTCTCCCGTGGCAAACAGTTACTGCTGTTCGAAATTCTCCATCTCGTCGTAGAGGCGATCCATCTCGGCGTCGATCTCGTCCTGCTTGAGAACGCCTTTGCGCACCAGCAGCGTGGCGAGGCTGTGCAGCAGGATGCCGTTCTCGATGATCATCTGCTCGATCTGTTCGTCGTCATCCTCGTACTCTGCATCCGCACCATTGCTGCGATCGATATCGTCCATGTTCTTCCCTCCTTCACAACTTCTCCGGTGTACCACTGGCAACCGCCAGCTGTCCACCCGTAAAATCCGCCGCAAATGAAACGAGCTGTGCTTCTTCTTCTCCTCGCTGCAACTCTGTCGTGCGCAAAGCGCGAGGCGACCGCCTCGAAGCCGTCGAAGAACACCGACCCGCAGCCGTTCCGCGTCGGTCTGCTCACCCCCGGCTCGATCAACGACGGCGGCTGGAACGCGCTGGCGTGGGAAGGAGTGCAGCGGATCAAAACCGAGCTCCACGCGGAGATCTCGCATCAGGAGACGAAGACGCCGGCCGAGATGAACGAGGGCTTCCGCGCGTTCGGCGCGAAAGGCTTCGATGTGGCGTTCGGTCACGGCTTCGAGTATCAGGACCCCGCGAAGCAGGCGGGCTCGCAGTTTCCCCAGACCATCTTCATCACCACGTCCGGCAACACGGTCGCGCAGAACGTGGCGCCGATGCGTTTCCAGATCGAAGAAGCGACGTACCTCCTCGGCGTGATCGCCGCGCGCGAGTCGAAGGCCGGCAAGGCCGGCCTCGTCGGCGGCATCAACGTGCCGTCGATCGCGTCGTCGTTCCTCGCGTTCAAAGCGGGTGCGCAGTCGGTGAACCCGAAGTTTGAAGTGCGCGAGATCTACACCGGCAACTTCGACGATCTCGGCGCCGCGAAAATCGCGGCGCTTTCGCTGATCAACGCCGGCTGCGACTTCGTTTTCCATCAGGCCAACGAAGCAGGACGCGGCGTGTTCCAGGCCTGCAGCGAGCGCAAAGTGCGCTGCTTCGGCGCGAACGCCGACCAGAGCGCGCTCGCTCCCGACGTGATCCTCGCCTCGGCCGTGGTCGACGTCGCAGGCGCGTACGTGCAGATGGCGAAGATCATCAAGGAAGGACGCTTCAAGCCGCAGATCCAGCACTTCGGCATGGAGCACGGCACCGTCGGCGTGGTGTGGAACGAGAAACTGAAATCGACCGTGTCGCCTGAAACGGTGGCCGAGGTGGCGCGCGTGACGGAGGGAATCAGGAACGGCACGGTGAAACCGCCCGCCGGATTCTGACGCGGCGGCATCCGCCGCACCTCATGTCCCTCACGCTCTCCCGCATCGTCAAAACGTTCGGCGCAACGCGCGCGGTCGACGACGTGTCGCTCGAAGTGAAACGCGGCGAGATCCTGGCGCTGGTCGGCGAGAACGGCGCGGGGAAGACGACGCTGATGCGGATCGCCGCCGGTGAGCTGAAGCCTGACGCGGGATCGCTTTCGACTGAGGGAACGGTGGAGCTCGTGCACCAGCACTTCATGCTGGTCAACGAGTTGACCATTGCGGAAAACCTCGCGCTCACGCGCCGCTTCCGCTTCGCGACGCGGCGTTCTCTCGAGCGCGAAGCAGCGGAGACGATCGCCGCGTCCGGCATCGCGCTCGGCGACGTTTCGCAGCGTGTCGGCGATCTTTCGGTCGGCGAAAAAGCGAAGCTCGAGCTCATCAAAGCGATCGCCAGGAAGCCTTCGAATCTCATCCTCGACGAGCCGACCGCCGTCCTGACGCCGCACGAATCGGAAGAGTTGTTCCGCGTGATGCGGCGCGCCGCCGCGAACGGAGCGGCGGTCGTCTTCATCAGCCATAAACTCGCCGAGGTGCTCGCGGTGGCCGATCGGATCGTCGTCATGCGCGGCGGGCGGGTGGTTGCGGAACAGCGCGCGTCCGAAACGACCGCACACGCGCTGGCCGAGGCGATGGTCGAGCGGCGGACGCTCACTCCTCCGGCCGCTCGTGCAACGGCAAAGCCGCACGCCAACACCACGCGCACCAT
>DASVUA010000536.1:0-5798 GCA_036387295.1 Thermoanaerobaculia bacterium
TGAGTTCACGAGTACTTACGCACGATGTAGTGTTCTGGCGCGAGAGGACCACAAGATGTTGTGGTGGTGCTCTTGACTTCGATCAGGGCTGAGCGTAGCTTGTCGGCACTACAACAACTTGATGGAAGTGAGGGAGGACTATGAAGGATTTGAAGCACTCGACTCGTCCTGTAAACCGCCCTGCCGGCCGCGAAGTCTCTCTGCACATTCGCGACTACCAGGTCACGGTGAAGGTCAAGTCGACAGCGCCCCAAATCGCTTCGGCGAAGTCGGTCCGATACTCATTTCGTTAACGTTGTTCGCGTAGTTCCTGAGCCGCCCGCATTCGCAACGCGGACAGCTTGTGTGGGAGTGAAGTAGGGGACAGAAGTTCGATCGAGGGACCCGCCGCGCTGCTGACCGGCTTCCTTCGCTCGTAGATCGAACTGCTCTCCTCTGCATTTTTTTTCTTCGAACGAGAGCATTGAGGAGAGCACAGAAATGACATCCATCGATTTGCCGGTCCGCTCGCGCAACACGCCGCCTCGCAACGGCAAGGCTGCAAAGAAAGACACGAAAGCCGGCGGCATTGCGATCGACCGCTACTTCACCAAAGCAGGCGTCGACGTGTACGACACCTGCGACTGGGAGATGCGCACCGCGGCGATCTCGAACGAGAGCGGCGGCACCGTCTTCGAACAGAAAGACGTCGAAATGCCGAAGTCGTGGTCGCAGATGGCGACGAACGTCGTCGTCTCGAAGTACTTCCGCGGCCACATCGGCACCCCCGAGCGTGAGTCGAGCGTCCGCCAGCTCATCGGCCGCGTCGTCCGCACCATCACCCAGTGGGGCCGCGACGGCGGCTACTTCGCCTCCGAGCGCGATGGCGACACGTTCCGCGACGAACTGACGCACATCCTTCTCTATCAGATGGCGTCCTTCAATTCGCCGGTCTGGTTCAACGTCGGACTCGAAGAGAAGCCGCAGTGCTCGGCGTGCTTCATCAACTCGGTCAAAGACACGATGGATTCGATCCTCGGCCTCGCCAAGACCGAGGGAATGCTGTTCAAGTACGGCTCCGGCACGGGGTCGAACCTCTCCAACATCCGTTCCTCCAAAGAGCTCCTCGCCGGCGGCGGCACCGCCTCCGGTCCGGTCTCGTTCATGCGCGGCTACGACTCGTTCGCCGGCGTCATCAAGTCCGGCGGCAAGACCCGCCGCGCCGCAAAGATGGTCATCCTCAATGCCGACCATCCGGACATCCTCGACTTCATCGACTCCAAACAGACCGAAGAGCGCAAAGCATGGGCGCTCATCGAGGCCGGCTACGACGGCGCGTTCAATGCGCCCGGCGGCGCATACGATTCGGTCCACTTCCAGAACGCCAACCACTCCGTCCGCGTGACCGACGAGTTCATGCGCGCATATGAGAAGGACAGCGACTGGCACACCCGCGCCGTCACCGACCGCTCGAAGATCATGAGCACCTACAACGCGCGCCAGCTGATGCGCCGCATGGCCGAATCGGCCTGGGTCTGCGGCGATCCCGGCATGCAGTTCGACACGACCGTCAATGATTGGCATCCGTGCCCGAATACCGATCGCATCAACGCGTCGAATCCCTGCTCGGAGTACATGTTCCTCGACGACTCCGCCTGCAATCTCGCCTCACTGAACCTGATGAAGTTCTACAGCGAGACCACCGGCTTCGACGTCGAGTCGTACCGTGCCGCGCTGCGCGTGGTGATTACCGCGCAGGAGATCACGGTCAGCCGCGCTTCGTATCCCACGCCCGCCATCGAGAAAAATTCGCACGCCTTCCGCCCGCTGGGCATCGGCTACGCGAACCTCGGCGCGCTGCTCATGGCCCGCGGCGTTCCGTATGATAGTGAAGACGGCCGCCACTGGGCTGCCGCCATTACGTCGATTCTTTCCGGCGAGTCGTACGCACAGTCGGCGCGCATTGCAGAGAAACTCGGTGCGTTCGATGGTTACGCGGTCAATGAAGAGCCGTTCCTGCGCGTGATCGATAAACATCGCCGCAGCGCCTATCGCCTCGACGTCCGCTCGCTGCCCGCCGATCTGGCCAAAGCCGCCTGTGACGTCTGGGACGAAGCCTACTCCCTCGGACAGCAGCACGGCTACCGCAATGCGCAGATCTCCGTGCTCGCCCCCACCGGCACCATCGCCTTCATGATGGATTGCGACACCACCGGCATCGAGCCCGACATCGCGCTCGTAAAGTACAAGAAGCTCGTCGGCGGCGGCATGCTGAAGCTGGTCAATCAGACCGTACCCACCGCCTTGAAGCGCCTCGGCTACGATCCGAAGCAGGTCAAGGAAATCGTCGAATACATCGCCGAGAACGACACCATTGAAGGTGCGCCGCACCTCATCGAACAGCACCTGCCGGTATTCGACTGCGCGTTCAAAGCGGCCAATGGCACCCGCTCGATCCATTACATGGGTCACCTCAAGATGATGGGCGCCGTCCAGCCGTTCATCAGCGGTGCAATCTCCAAAACCATCAACATGCCGAGCAGCGCCACAGTCGAGGAAATCGAACAGGCGTATTACGAAGCGTGGAAACTCGGCCTCAAAGCAGTTGCCGTCTATCGCGACGGCTGCAAACGTTCGCAGCCGCTGTCGACCGGCAAAGACAAAGCGCCGGCCGCGCAGCTCGAGCAGCTCGGCGTCGCCCCCACTGCAGTGCGCCGCAAACTGCCGGACGAGCGCGAGTCCATCACCCACAAATTCTCGATCGGCGGCCACGAAGGCTACATCACCGTCGGTAAATACGAAGACGGCAGCGCCGGCGAAATCTTCATCACCATGGCCAAAGAAGGCTCGACCATCTCCGGCCTCATGGACAGCTTCGCCACAATGACCTCGCTCGCATTGCAGCACGGCGTGCCGCTGCAGCTCCTGGTGGATAAATTCACCCACCTCCGCTTCGAGCCGAGCGGCTTCACGAAGAATCCCGAAATCCCGATGGCGAAATCCATCATGGATTACATCTTCAAGTGGCTCGCAATCAAGTTCCTGACGCGCGAAGCCCAGGAGCACGCCGGCGTCATCCTCCGCGACGACACCGCCATCGCCAGCTACGACGCCCCCCCCGCACCGAAAGTGCAGGCCAACGTCACCACGCCCACGGCCTCTGACTTGTCCTTCCTCGACAAAGTCAGCACCGCCACCCCCGCCACAGTAGCCGTCCCCAATGACTCCTCCAAAGTCGTCGGCTTCGTCATGCCCGCCAAAAACGCCGACGGCGTCAACACCCAGAAACACGGCACCTTCCTCTATCAACAGGACGCCCCAAGCTGCAGCGATTGCGGCGAAATCATGGTCCGCAACGGCGCTTGCTACAAGTGCCTCAATTGCGGCAGCACGAGCGGTTGCTCGTAGAGGCGACAGTTCCGAGGAGCGGTTGAGGGGTGGGAAGCAAGGCCCACCCTTCAACCCCAGCCACGATACCTGGCCCGGACCGGTTCCACGGGCGCTGTTGCGCGGGCTCGCGATCACCACGGCACGCCTGACCGCGTGTGCAGAAACGATGGCTGCGCCGCTTGTATGCACGTTTGTGGACTGGACAACGCGTGCGCTGCAGCACGCGACTCCCGAAGCGATATCGGTATAGCTGCCGCTGTTTGCACCGGATCTGACGTCGGCAAATTCGAGACGCATCTCTCAGCGGTCGCTCGTGTCCGTCGTCTGACTGCTGCTCTGCAGTCTCAGAGGCTCATAGCTTTGGGATGGGTTGAACTCGAGGCAGGCCAATCCACGAGGCCACGCTGACTTCCGCCGAAAGCGGTACAACGAAAATCACGACAAGGAGAACTACACACCATGGCTCTGCATCTTTTGAACCTCAATGAGGAAGGCGTCCGTCTGGCGATGTTACGAGAAATTACGCAGGATCAAACACAGGAGCGGCTTTATGTTGGGAAGTACTTGTCCGCGACCGGAGCCGAGCGGTATCCCGAGCTACTGAAGCAGGCGGCTGGCAGCGCTGACGACGCACTGCTGGCTCTGAATCTCAGGCACTCAGGCACATTTCTCGAGAGTGTCCCCAAGCGCACGCCTACAGGAAAGATGACGATTGCGAAAGTTCCCGTTACGGCCGCGGATACCCTCGCCGAGGGCGAATTCAATCGGTTCTATATGCGAGGGCTGTGCTTAGTCGCGATGGAACGCGGTATTACGGAGCTTGAGGTTTATCGCGCACGACATTCTGAAAAGCCTCGGGCCGAGTCGGAGGCACTCATCGGTAAGCGGGTGCTCGTGGCGCAGCTGTTGGAGGATCTGCGGACGCACCCGGGCTGCGATACCGCGCTTGGACTTCCGCCGGGGCCGAACTCCGGCCTCAGTGTGCGAATCCCTTAGTAGCAGTCCGGCCACTGGACGCGGCGCGGCCGGTCGACGGCTCGCGCCGCGTGTGCAGCGGAAGAGGTAAGCTCGTGCGACCCGCCGAAACGGTATCCGCGTCTGGTGAGTTGGTCATTGGCGTGCGGTGTCGGCGCAACGTCAGTTACCATCAAGCGCCCATGCAGCGGACGCCGCTTGGAAACCTGCGACTTCCAAGGCCTGAAGTCTCTGACGAGAACTGCGAGAGCACATGCCGTGTGATGCAGTGGCGACAGGCGACCTGTTGCTCTCGGCTATAACAATGATCGCCTCCGCGCGCCGCGAGAAACGCACTGCGATCAAGCACGCCATCAGAGACGCAGTGCCCGTAGCAATGCTGGCGTAAAGTCCACGAGCACCTCCGTCGGTGAAAGACTCAGACCTCGCGCGAGCCGAAGCACGACCGTTAAGCTGGCGACCTTGACGCCACGCTCGATTTGGCCAACATAAGTAGTCGTCAACCCCGCTAAGTGCGCGAGCTGTTCCTGCGTCCAACCTCGCTCCAACCGAAGGCGGCGAATGGTTGCACCGAAAATTTCTGCTTCTCGCCCGGCAGGCACGCTTGCAAAGTAACGATCGTTACCTTATGTTGTCGAGTAACGATCGTTACTATGGCGCGACGAACAGACAGACGGGATCAATCCGAACGCACGTCATCAAATCTGCTCGGCTTCCGGCGTCAACGGCAGCTCAATGGGCGTCGCGAGATCTCGGTTGAGTTGCCCGAGTTTCTGATCGTGCTCCTCAAACACCGTGTTGATTGAGGCCAATGAAGGTGCTTCAGCGGAGGAGCGCGTGACGGTCAGCCATCTCGTGGAGTTCCAGGTGGCAGAGCTGTTATCGATCCGGGAGGTTGCGGAGTTCGAGCTGCGGATGCCCGGCTTCGCGGAAGCGGTTCAGGATTGGCTGAGAACAGCGCGGGAGTAGCGGGGCAAAAGTCGTTGGTAGACTGCTCGCCCCGTGAACGTCAGCATCGAAGAGATGAAGCGAGATCCCGAAGGAGTCCTGCGCCGAGTCCTCGAAGGCGAAACGCTGGTCCTCATCGAGCGCGATCGCCCGGTGGCGGAAATTCGGCCGATTACCCGTGGCCAACGCCCAAGACCCTTTGGTCTGGCTGCCGGAACATTCGTCGTTCCTGAGAATTTCGACGATCCTCTCCCCGAGGATGTCCTCGAGGATTTTGGGCAATAACGCTATTCCTGGATACGTGTCTGCGTCGCAGGTACATCCCCGAGCGGAGCCTTCTTAGCAGCGTACAGATCTGGGAACTCGACGTGTGCTGTTGTGAGCGGACGTAGCAAACCCCTTGTCATCCTGCGCCGCGAAGACGGCGAAGGACCTTCCACTGAACATCCGGAGAAGGTCTTCGCCCTCTGCCGGGCTTCTAAGGACACAATTCTGTATCATCCCGC
>DASVUA010000537.1:0-1512 GCA_036387295.1 Thermoanaerobaculia bacterium
CCTCCCGACCCCGGACATGACGGGTCTAGGCACGCGGACACTCCCGAGACAGTTTTGTTGGTTAGCGGACCTGAAGCAATTACCGAAGGAGGGATTAAAGCAGGTTCGGAGAAGGAACGGAAGAGGAAGGGAGGAGAGCGGGAGCCGGACGCGCGGCGATGAGAGCTCGGCAGACGGGAGAGCGCACGGGGAGCCGCGTGAAGACATCGAACCGGCGTCCGAGGAGGTCGAGCGACGCGTGCGCCAGCTCGCATCCGGAAAACCATTCCGAGAAGTTCGACCAAAGTTGCACGACCGGCTGCATGGGCGACGTTAGGTTCCACCCGCCGGCCGACAAGGAGTTGGCTGAAGCGACGGAGTGGTACCTCGAGAGAAGTCCCGCGGCTGGGGGGCTCGTGCAATCAAACAACGGGATCGACGCTGGTCGCCGGCGGTTTTGGGGCGCGCGAGGAGGGCCAGCGCAGACGCGCGCGCCACCACATCGTGGCGAGCAGCGAGAGGCTGCCCGCATACCCGATGACGATGACTGGAAGCACTTCAGGCGCCGCGGCCGGGAGGCGGCGTTGCGAGGCGAAGTAGAAGCTGGTCAGGACGACGAGGTGAATGCACAACGCCACCAGCGGAATGCTCGAGAGGATGATGCTCGCGCGCGTTACCCGCGCGCCGAAACGTCCGGCGAACAGCAGAACGACGCCGCCCGCGGCCGACAGCAGCGGTGCGAGTGATGCGGTGAGGCCGGCGATGAGCGTCACGACCGCAAGCGCGATCCCGACGCTCTTCGGCATCGCTGCCGTGGCCTTCGGCCCGCGGAGATAATCCTCCATCGTGAAGAACATCGCCTGGTGTGCCTGCGCGCCGATGAACATCACGACGTACAGAGCGCCGGCCAGCAGGATGAGGCCGCACCCGAAACGGCGCGTTGCCTCCTTCTCCTGTTGTGTACCCGATTGCGCCCCGGTGGCGGCGGGCCGCGAGAGCTGGTCCGTCGGCGTCATGCGAAGACGCAAAGTATACAGACGCACCACTCACGCGGATCAGAGCGCGAGCAGAAGCGCGCCGTAGGCGGCGGCACCGGCGACGAACGGCAGGATGCGGCTCTGGCGCTCTTCCGGAAGCTCTTCTTTCAGCACGTTCAGGATGATCGCGCCGCCGAGCAGCGCGAGAGCGATTGTCGTCGCGGCCGCGGGCAGCTCGAATGTGGTGCCGATGGCGCAGCCGGCGATGATGCTGCCGCTGACGATCCATCGTCCGACGCGATCGTAGGCGCGGCGGTGGGAGTGACGCAGGCCTGCATCGGTGATGACGAAATGCAGTCCCATTGCGATCGAGAACAGGAGCAGCGATTCGTGTTCTCCCGCGGCGAGCGAATAGCCGATGATCGCGTTGTACAGCGAGAACGATGCGACGTGGAGCCAGAAGACGCCGTCGGCCGTGACGCCGTCGTGCTCGTCGCCTGGAGCCTGACGGCGCACGCGAACGGCACGTTCGAGCGCGTAGTACGCCACCAGCCCC
>DASVUA010000538.1:0-3229 GCA_036387295.1 Thermoanaerobaculia bacterium
TGCGGGGCTGCCGGCGGAGATCGCGAAGGACATGGAAAACCTGTGCGACGGGGTCGCACAGGGGCTCGGCGCCGCCATCATCACCGACGAAGCACTCAACTTCGAGTCGATGCGGTGTCTCCGCGAAACACTCGAACGGCAGGCGCCGTGGTCCGATCTGCCGCTCGTCATCTTCACCTCGAAACCGTCGGCCGAGCTGACGGTGCGCTCGTTCGAGCAGCTCGGTGCGCGTGCGAACGTGACGCTGGTGGAGCGTCCGATCCGCGTGAAAACGATGGTCAGCGCGACGATGGCCGCACTGCGGGCGCGGCGCCGCCAGTACGAGGTGCGGGACCTGGTCGACGAGCTGGAAAAGCGCGTCGAAGAGCGCGACCAGTTCCTCGCCATGCTCAGTCACGAGCTGCGCAATCCACTCGCCGCCATCTCGCTCGCGGTGGACACGCTCAAAGACGAGCACGGGATTTCCAACGAGCAGGCCATCCTCACCCGCCAGACCAGGCATCTGGCGAAGCTGGTCGACGATCTGCTCGACATCGCACGCGTCACGACCGGCAAGATCAGCCTCCACTTCGCGCCGACCGATCTGACCGACGTCGTCGAGCATTGCGTCGAGCTGGCGCGGTCGCGTGCAGAAGCGCGCCGCGTGGCGATCACGATGCAGTCGGCAGTGAGCAAGGCGGTCGTCCGTGCGGATGGAGTGCGGCTCGAGCAGGTGGTCGCGAATCTCCTCTCGAACGCCATCAAGTACACGCCGCCCGGCGGACAGATCGAAGTGTTCGTCGAGTCGGACGGCGAGGATGCGGTGCTGCGCGTGCGCGACAGCGGAAAAGGGATCGCGCCCGAGATGCTGACGCGCGTGTTCGACATGTTCATGCAGGGAGATACGACCATCGACCGCACCGAGGGGGGCATGGGCGTCGGGCTGGCGCTCGTGAAAAAACTCGTGCAGCTCCATCGCGGAACCGTGCGCGCGTACAGCCGCGGACGTGGCAGCGGGAGCGAGTTCGTCGTCCGCCTGCCGTACGCGGCGCCGCAGCTCGCCGCGCAACCCCTCCCGCAGAAGCCGGCCGCTGCCGCGAAACCTGAATCGCGACGGATCCTGGTGATCGAAGACAATGCCGATATCCGCGATCTACTGCGGATCAAGCTGCGGCAACTCGGGCACAAAGTGGATGCGGCGGAAGATGGGACAACAGGTCTCGACAAGTTGCTCGCCTCGCCGCCCGACGTGGCGCTGGTGGACATCGGCCTCCCCGGAATGAGCGGGTACGAGATCGCGCGTCATGTGCGCGCGACGATCGGCAGCGACGTCTATTTAATTGCGCTCACCGGCTACGGGCAGGCCGAGGACAAAAAAGAGGCACTCGCCGCCGGCTTCAATGTGCATCTCACCAAGCCCGCCGATTTCGTCGACCTGCAGAACATCCTCGGGCAGGTGCCGGCCCGTGCGGTCGCTCAATGAACGCGCCTGTTTGACGCGTACGGTGGCCGGCAGCGGCGTCTAGTGCCCGCCCACCATGCGCTTCGAACGGCGATCGTCGTCGACCGGTCCGCAGCATGCCTTGACGTAGCCTGCCAGCTCGTTCACGTCGAACGGCTTGAAGACGATCGCGTTGACGACCTGCGGCTCGAGCTCGCGAATGACGTCGCGATTCGTTGCGCTGACGACGATGACGGACTGCGGCTTGCGGCCGCGGCCTGCCTTCAGCCAGTCGATGACTTCCCAGCCGCTCATGCGCGGCATCATGAGATCGAGAATGAGGACGCGGAAGTGATTGGTCGAGAGCGCGTCGATCGCTTCGATGCCGTCGCGGGCCGTCGCTACGTTGAGGCCTTCGTGCTTGAACGTGACGGCCAGCAATCGGCGGATCGCGTTGTCGTCCTCGACGATCAGGACGTCGGCACCGTCATTCGGTGCGGCGGGCGGTTCAGTCATTGCCTCCCGCTAGTGCAACGGCGCTGCCCGGTTCGGCCTCCGCAGCACGCGATTTGCAACGGCGGCGTGCGGGTGATTCATGGGAGGGCGGGCGTGATTCCTGGACACATGCTCAATATTCTCGTTGCCGAAGATGATCGCGGCATTCAAACGCTGCTCAAAACGATCCTCACCCGCGAGGGCTTTACGGTCGATTGCGTCAGTGATGGCGCCGAAGCGTTGCAGCGCCTCGGCTCGACGCGCTACGACGTGATCCTCATCGACCTGATGATGCCCACCCTCAGCGGTGCCGAGCTCATTGCGAGACTCATCGAAACGAACGACGATGCGCTGTCACGCATCATCGTCGTCACGGCAGGCGCACTCCACGACACACGCACGCTTCCTCGCCTGCCGATCGTCAGGAAACCGTTCGATCTGGATGAACTGCGGAGCAGCGTGCGCGCCGTCGGTGGCGTAACGACGCGTCAGCAGCGCTCGGCAACACCCGCCGCGCACGACCTCCTGCACGCCTCGCCGCTGCCCGTGCCTCTTCGCCCGAGCGCGAGCGCGATCCAACAGCGGGCTTAGCGGCAGCAGACTTGCTTCGTCGGCGCTGAGATGGACGAGCTCGAAGCAATCACGGAGTCGCTGCGGCGGCAACGCAAGGATCTCGACACGTTGCTCGAGGAGACGGCGTCCCGCGGCGACGAGACGGCGAAGGTGATCGAGAAGCTCGACGAGTTGCGCAAACGCGCCGAGCAGACGGCCGACGAAGTTGCCGAGCGCGACGCAGATCCCCGCCGATAGCGCCGCTACTGGCCTGCACCTCGCAACATCCCCACGCCGTGACCGGCCACTCTCGGGAGCGACCGAGAGGAGGTGATGTCATGTGCGAAGGAAGTCGAAGGAGCTCACCAGTTCTCGAAGGACCTCCCCGCCCGGCAGTGATACTCAACGCTTACGCGTGACTGTAAAACTGCCGGAATCACTCATCGAGCGCGCGCGGAACGCGGTCTCTGCAACCGAGGGATTGACGTTCGTCGCGCTCATCGAGCGGTCCTTGACCACCTGCATCAACGAATTGGAGAAGCAGCGCGGCGAAAGTTTCCCTGTGCGAACCAAGCCTCTCAGAGTTGGCCGGCCACCGCGCGTGAAGTGAGCGCGCGTAGCGAAGCCGCCGTCCCTACGGCGGCTTCGCTTTTTGTTGCGTGACATGCAAGAGCACGCCGCGTCGCTTGCAGAAAGAGGGCGAAACGCGTTGAAAATGCTCCCTTTTCGTGCAAAGGTGTCGTCGCGGTTCAGCAGACCAAC
>DASVUA010000539.1:0-1972 GCA_036387295.1 Thermoanaerobaculia bacterium
ATCGTCACATCGACGAGGCCGGGCGGGAGGTCTGGAACGACGAACGTGTGCGACTCCGGCGTTGAGTCGAGCACCGTCGCGGCACGGCCGACCAAAGTAACGAGATCGCGCGGCCGGAATCCGGTGCCGCGGATGGTGACGAGGTCACCGGGTGCTGCGACCATCGGCTCGACATTCGCGATCTGCGACGCGGCGTCGGCGGCAGTGGTGAAGCTGAACCCCTGTTCGAGAAGAGCGTCGGTGCCGGTGCACAACAGCCGGACGTCCACGGTCCCAGCCGCGTGTGGGGGAACGACCGCGGTGATGGTGTTCGTATCGCGGACGAGCGCAGCGGGGGAGGCGACGCCATCGAAGTACGGCCAGCAACTGCTCGAGAAGTCAGTTCCCGAGATCCGCACGTATGTTCCGCCACTCATGTGGCCCGTCGACGGCGCGACGGAAGAGACGTGCGGTCCCGCACCGCGGTAGGTGAAGGCGTGAGGAAGCGACGCGACGTCGCCGCCGCAGGTGAGCGTGACGTCCACTGTCCCGGCCGCGTGCGGCGGAGCGATGGCGTGCAATGTCGACGCATCGACAAACTGCAGCATCGTCGCCGGGACTCCGCCGAACTGCAGCGTGCAGTCGATCCGGAAGAGCGCACCGCGAACCTCGACGGGCGTTCCGCCGGCAGTCGAGTCTTGATTCGGCGAGATGCTGCTGAGGACGGGGAGGGTCGGTGGTTCCGCGACCGTTCCAAATACGCGCGTGGCTTCGCTGCCATACGCCACCGGAAGCGTGGCGGTGACGATGAAGCGGCCGTTCTTCAGCGCTGTGACTGTGAAACTGCCGCGGCCCGTCGCATCGAGGTGCAGGCGCTCCGCAACTTCGACGTTGCCATCAGCAGAAAGCGGAATCGCGAGCGCCTCTCCGGCCGGCGTCATTGCCGCGGTTACTGTCACCGTCTGTCCGGCGTACAGTGTCAGCTCCGTCGGCGTGAGTGTCAGGTCCGCTTCCGTGTACGTCCAGACCTGAATCGTCGCAGACCCGCCTGAGAGCGACGCCGGGAACGTGACGACCACTTCCTCGCGAGCTCCGGCAGCGTGTGCGCGGACTTCGAACGTGACTCGCGACTCGCCCGCCGGGATGATCGCGGTGGACGGCACTTCCACCACGCCCGGTGCGCTCGAGGTGAGCGTGAAGACGGTGTCGCTTTCGACTGGACCGCCGACCTGAATCAGGCCGCGACGGCGTTCGCCTGAAGGGATGAGGAGCTTGTCGGGACCGACGCCGACATCGTCGTCCATGATCGTGATGACGACCTCGTCGTCGTTCACCATCGCATCCCATTCGTACAACCGGAGCACGAATTCCTCGGTGTCTTCAGGAATGGTGTCTCCGTAGATCGGGATCTCGATCGTCTTGAGCATCTCGCCGTTGAACGCGAAACTCCCACGGCGCATCTGGAAGTCGCTGTCGGCGCTTGCCGTGCGCGGCTGCGCGGAGTATTCGATGTAGGTGTTGGTTGGCTGCGAGGCATTGAACGTCACGACAGCTACTGACCGGCCGTTCGTCTCATGAACGATGACGTCCGCGACGGTGATGGTCGGATAAGGGTCGTCGTTGTAAATCCAGCCCGCGGCCTGAGCGACAACGAAACCGTCGCGGCGTAGCCACACCATGAAGAACTCGTCTTCCTCGTAAAGAGCGTCGCCCACGACACCGATCGAGAACGTCTTTTCAACTTGGCCGGGCCCGAATGTCAGCGATCCTGATGCTGGCGTGTAGTCCGACCCACTGCTCGCGCTGCTGACGTTCAAAGTGTCGTAATTGAATGTGAACGGCGCTTCTGAAGCGGTGGAGAGCGTCACCGTGAACGTGTACGGGGTGGTGCCGGCGTCGCCTTCGTTCTTACGGACCTCGGCCATCGTAACCGTCGGCGGCGCTTCGTCATCCTCGATTGTGACGGTCGCGACGTTCGGATTCGCCAGTGTGG
>DASVUA010000540.1:0-8836 GCA_036387295.1 Thermoanaerobaculia bacterium
GAACGGATGATCGACCTCTCGCAAAAAGGGTGGGTGATCTCCTTCGTACGCGGCGCGGTGCTGTTCGCACTGCTCTGGATTTTCCCGCGGATGAACCGGAAACTCTGGCTCGCGATGCTGGCCGTCTTCGTGCTCGCCGACGTGCTCCCGATCGGCCGGCAGGTGAATCCGGTCATGCCCTCGCAGTTCTTCCGCAAAGCCCCCGCCGCGCTCGCGCAACTCCCCGAGCCGCGCAATCAGTACCGCCTCTTTCACGAAGTCGACTGGTACGCGCGCGAAGAGATCGCGCGCAAATACTTTTCCACCGGCGCCGCCGTTTACTGGGTCGTCCGCAACGGCATCTATCCCATGACGCCCGTCGGGCACGGCGTGCAGCTCGCCATGGAGCGCGATTACGACAAGACCGCGCTCCTCCCAACCATCGCATTCACCGAAGCGGTCTGGGATCTCAAACGCTCCGGACGTGCCGACTGGCGCCGCGCGGTGATGGCAATGTCGAACGCCTGGTACTACGCGGAGTACCGTCCCTACGACGCGGAACGGAAGCGCGTGCACGGACGAATGGAGACCGCGCGCCCGATCGACTTCGTGAAAACCGACGAAAATCCGCGCTACTACTTTGCCGACGAAGTCGTGCAGATCTACGGCAAGCGCGACTTCGTCGAGAAAGTCGCCTCCGCGAAACACAGCCTCCGCACCGCGTTCGTCTCGCAGCCGGCGTTCGCCCCCGCGCGCGGCGTCGTGCATCGCGTGCACGAAACCGCGAACACCGCCGCCATCGACGTCGAGAGCTTCGGCCGCGCGTTTCTCGTGCTCAGCGTCACGCCGCACAAATACTGGATCGTGACGATCGACGGCCAGGAGACGAACCCCGTCGTCACGAACCTCGGCTATCAGGGTGTTGTCGTTCCCGCCGGGCGGCACCGCGTCGACATGCGCTACCGCAATACCGTCGTGGTGTACGGCGCGAAAATCTCCATCGTCTCGACGTTGCTGCTCCTCGCCGCGCTCGTCGTCCGGCCGCGAAGAAAACGATGACCTCCGGCGGCCCCGATCCCGACGCGCGTAAACGGCGCCACCGCAACGAGCGGATCGCCGCCGCGGCCCTGATTCTCGTCGTCGCCGCCGCCGCTGGATCGGTCCTGTGGTGGAAGCAGCACGTCGACCGCCAGCTGCGCGACAACACCTACATCCCGCAGAAGGTCACCATCACCCCGGAGATGGAGCTGTTGCGCGAGTACATCCGCATCGACACATCCACTCCCGCGGGCGCCGCAAACGGCGCACGCTGGGTCGCCGCACAGTTGCAGAAGCGCGGCATTCAGGCCGAGATCATCGAATCGGCCCCCAACTACCTCAACGTCTACGCGCGGATCCGCGGCAAAGCACGCGGCAACGGACTTTTGCTCTTCAACCACGTCGACGTCGTTGCGCCGAACGGCGAGTGGACGCATCCCCCGTTTTCAGGGGCGATCTCCGGTGACCAGATGTTCGGACGCGGCGCGCTCGACATGAAGAGCCAGGCCATCTGCCAGCTCCTCGCGTTCGCCGACGTCGCGAAACGCGGACAGCCGGCGCACGACCTCATTTTCCTCGCCACGGCCGACGAAGAGACCGGCAGCCGTTACGGCATGCAGTGGCTCCTCGCGAACCGTCCCGACATCTTCGCCGACGTGCAGTACGGCCTCACCGAAGGGGGCATCACCGAATTGATGCGCGAGAAGATGACGTACTTCGGCATCGAGACAGGCGGCAAGCAACTCGTCGCACTGTCGCTCGAAGCGCCCGATCACGAATCGCTCCGCCGCGCACGGATGTCGCTCGAGCCGCACATGTTCCCGCGCGAGCCGCAGCGCCTGCTGCCGGAAGTCGCGCGATTTATGAAAACCATCGCGCCGACACGGTTCGCGTTCCGCCCCTATCTCGCCGACATCGAACAGACCATCCGCGACGGCCAGTTCTGGCGCCTTCCCGCGTCGTATCGCGACTACCTGCAGAACATGGTCTGGATCGACGCGCCGAAGCAGCAGAACGGCCGCTGGATCATGAACGTGCAGCTCATGAACCTCCCCGACGAAAACCCCGACCAGCGCATCGCCTGGCTCGCCGCCGCCGTGCAGCCGTACGGCGTCCGCATCGGCGAAGTTCGCGTCAAGGAAGGTCCGGTACCGCTCTCCCCGATCGACAATCCTCTCTTCGAGCTCGTGAAGAAAGAAGCGGCAACGCGCTACGGCGTCGTCGCCGGCGAACAGATTCAGTACCGCTCGACGAGCGACGCCCGCTTCCTCCGGTCGCGCGGCATCGTGGCATACGGGGTGGCGCCGTTCCCGATCGACTTCTTTCAATCGCTCAGCATCCACAACGGCAACGAGCGGATCCGCCTGCAGTGGTACATGCAGGGCATCGATTTCATGAAGAGCGTGGTCGGGCAGTGGGCGCGCGGGACGCGGTGACAATCTTTGTCACCAGCCCCCTCCACAAAGTGTCACAAGTCGCCTCTCGCGGGATGCGATTCGCGCCTAAACCATTGATTCTAAAGGGCGGCGCATCGTGCGCGCGGATGGCAGCCCGCTTGCCCTAGGGAGAGCCAACAAAGGAGGTCTCATGACCAGGAAGCAGAATCAGAAAGGTTTCACCCTCATCGAGCTGCTGATCGTTGTCGCGATCATCGGCATCCTCGCAGCAATCGCCATTCCCAACCTTCTCACCGCGATGCAGCGCTCGCGTCAGAAGCGTTCGATGGCCGACATGCGCACGGCCGCGCAGGCTCTCGAAGCCCGCGCCACGGACGTGAACTCGTACGCCATCTCGGGCGCCGTTGCCATCACGTGGCCGGCGACGAACTCGAGCGTCGACGTTCTCGAAGGCGCGCTCACCCCGACCTACGTCAAGCGCATTCCGGTGTATGACGGCTGGGGCTCGAAGTTCATGGTTGGCCTGACGCCGCAGTCGTACGCCTTCAAGTCGTACGGCGCCGACAAGACCGACAACACGGGCAGCACGACGTCGACGACCCAGCCGATCACCACGGCCGTCTTCGATTGCGACATCATCTTCTCGGAAGGCACCTTCGTCATGTACCCGGAAGGCGTGCAGACGCAGTAATCGTCCAGAACCAATTCGGTTCAATTAAAACGGGCGCCTCACGGCGCCCGTTTTCTTTTGCTCGCCGCTTCGCTCAGCGCACCGTTCAGGGAAGCTGTCGTTCGCGCAGCACGGCGTTCATGCTGGCGTAGAGACGCTCGTGGGCGCCGTTGGCTTCGCGGAAGATCTGCGGGAACTGCCCGAGGTCCTTTACGGCCACGACCAGGTTCACGCCGTAGAGAAACGCGGCGTTGCCGTCGAGCGTGCGGAGGTTCTCCGCGATCAGGACGAAGAACGACTTGCGCCGTTCGGACGGCACCACTGACGTCAGCGCGGCCATCGACTCGAGCGGCGGCGCCGTAATCTGCGGCGGGTTGAAAAAGACGACCTGCGGCAACTCGTGATTGAAGAAATCGCGCCCCTTGAGAGGATCGGCGTGATGCACGGGAAGGTAGCCGATCAGTTTCGCCGCCTGACGAATCGCCGCGCTGTCGTTTCCGACGATGAGCGCCTTCGAGCCGAAATCGTTCGCATGATCGTCGTCATCGGCCGGCGGCGCAGGCTGCTGTTGCTGCTGCGGCGCGGATGCCGCCGCCTCGGGCGCCGCCGCCGCCGGAGCAGCGCCTTCCGCTTCGAGTTTGCTGCGGTCGACGCTCAGCTTCACCTTGCACACCGGGCAGGGGAACGACACCTCGCGCATCGGCAGCTTCGTCTCGTCGAGCGAGAGCGGTTTCTGGCAATTCGTACACGTGATCCTGATCATTCGCTACTCCAGCATCGACATCATCGAATCGTCGGCTTCGCCGGCCGGCGCGGCGGTCGGCTCGTCGGTCAGGCGCAACGCGAGGTTCGTCGGATTGCTCGCGTACGCGAGCGCGGTCTCTTTCGAGATCACACGCTCGTTCCAGAGTTGCTCGATCTGATCGTCGAACGTCTGCATGCCGTCCACCTGACCGTCGTGCATGGCGTCGGTGAGCGAACGTCCTTCCGACTCCCCTTTCACGATGTAGTCGCGCGTGCGCATCGTCGACTTCAGGATCTCGAGCACCGCCGCGCGGCCGCCGCCCTGCTTCGGCAGCAGGCGCTGCGAAATGATGTAGCGGAACGACTGCGAGAGACGCGTGCGGATCTGCGGCTCCTGATCTTTCGGGAAAACGCCGACGATGCGGTCGACCGTCTTCGCCGCGTCGATCGTGTGCAGCGTCGAGAGCACGAGGTGGCCGGTCTCGGCCGCTTCCATGGCGATCTCGATCGTCTCCACGTCGCGCATCTCGCCGATCAGGATGACCTTCGGCGCCTGCCGCAGTGCGGCACGCAGCGCGAGCGAGAAGGTCTTCGTATCGCTTCCGAGCTCGCGCTGATTCACCGTCGACTTCACGTGCCGGTGCATGTACTCGACCGGATCTTCGATGGTGATGATGTGGTACGCCTGCTCCTGGTTGATCTGATTGATGATCGCGGCGAGCGTCGTCGATTTGCCGGAACCGGTGGGACCGGTGACGAGCACGATGCCGTTCTTGAGGCGCGAGACGTTGAACAGTTCTTCCGGGAGTTTCAGCGATGCGAGCGTCGGGATGCCTTCCGGAATGACGCGCAGCACGATGGCGTACGTGCCGCGCTGCGAGAAGATGTTGACCCGGAAACGGGTCTTCTGCGGGATCGAGTAACTGAGGTCGACCGAACCGTTCGTGAGCAGCGTACGCGTGAGCTCACGATCGCCGCGCAGCATGTGCATGGCGATGATCTCGGTCTGAAACGGCGTCAGGCGCGGCAGGCCGGGAAAGGTGACCGGCACGAGCTGCCCGTCGACCTCGACCTGCGGCGGACGCCCGACCGAGAAGTTGAGGTCGGACACTCGGTCCGACACCTTCAACATCGCCTCAAGGATGGCGTCGAGATTGAAATTCTTCATGAGGGGGCCTCGCTGGACGGCGACATTGTACGTTGTCGCTTGCACGCGGCCGGTGGCTCATTGCCCGTTGCGCGTGCCGGCTCGCGAGTGGCGAGTTGCGGCAACGGGCAGAGGCAACCCAACAACGCTAGAATCCCGCCCGCAGATGGACCATTCGATTCTTGGGATTGATCTCGGGTCACGGCGCATCGGGATCGCGATCAGCGATTCGGGCGTGATGGCGACGCCGCATTCGGTGATGCGCAATGAAGGCGACGTCGTGGCGAAGCTCGCTCACCTCGCGGCGGAAGTCGACGCCGCGCTTCTGGTAGTCGGCATCCCGCGGCGCACGCACGCGAGCGTGAACGATCAGAAGTACCGCGATTTCGCTGAGGCTCTGCGGCAGAAAACCTGCAAACAGGTCGTGCTCTGGGACGAGAGTCTCTCCACCGTTGAAGCGTCCGAACGGCTGCGCGCGAGCGGGCTGTCGCGACGCGAAGCTCAGAAAGACATCGACATGCACGCCGCCGCCGTCATCCTGCAGTCCTACCTCGATGATCAGGCTCGCGGGAGGTCGTCATAGCACGCCGTCAAGCGCGCCGCGGCTGCCGCAAGGTGTTTCAGTCGCTCTTCACCATCGCCATCTTCGCGATTCTCCTCGCCATCGCCGGCGGCTGGTTCTTCTGGCGCGCGATGCGGACGCCGTACAAGGGCTACGACGAACCGAAGACCCGCGTCGAGGTGCGCCGCGGCCAGCGCACCGCCACCATCCTCAAGCAGATGCAGAAGGAAGGGGTGCTGCGCGACCAGTGGATTCCTCTCGTCTACATGCAGCTCCTCCGGCGCAACGATTCGCTGAAAGCGGGCGTGTACGAGTTCGACAAGCCGCTCTCGGCGGTCGAAGTGGTGGACAAGCTGGTGAGCGGTCAGGTGAGCCTCAAGAGCATCACCATCCGCGAAGGGCTCGACCGCTTCGCGATTGCGAAGATCTTCGCGGCCGAGGACCTCGGCACCGAGGAGCAGTGGGAAAAGGTCACGAGCGAAGCGGACCTCATCCGCGACATCGCGCCCGATGCGCAGTCGCTCGAGGGCTATCTTTTTCCCGACACGTACAAATTCGATCCCGGCACCACGGCCGACACGATCGTCAAGGCGATGGTCGCGAACTTCCGCCGGCATTGGGGCGGCGAGCTCGCGACGATCACGACCGGCCTCGATCCGCATCAGACCGTCACGCTCGCCTCGATCGTGGAAACCGAGGCGCGGTTGCCGCAGGAGCGCCCCATCGTGGCGTCGGTCTACATGAACCGCGTCCGCCTGCGCATGCTCCTCGGCGCCGATCCGACTGTGATCTACGCCATGAAGCTCGCGGGCCGGTGGAACGGCAACATCCGGAAAGCCGACCTGCAGATGGAATCGCCGTACAACACCTACAAAACGCCCGGACTCCCTCCCGGCCCGATCGCCAATCCCGGCCTCGCCTCCCTCCGCGCCGCCGCCGCCCCCGCGAAAACGCCGTATCTCTACTTCGTCGCCCGCAACGACGGCTCGCACGTCTTCGCCACGAACAACGCGGAGCACAACCGGAACGTGGAAAAGTATCAGCGCCAGTACTTTCGCGATAAGCGGAAAAAAGAAGCGGCGCGTTAGCGGAAAAGGGCGTTGGGAGACGCGCGAAAGCGCGCTGGCGTTGGGCGTTTGGGGTGTTTCGCCGGAGTGGTGCCGTCACGCAAAACACCCCAAAAGCCCAACGCCCAAAGCCCAACGCCATCCCCCTCCCACATCTCCGAGTGAACAAATTGCAAACCAGTGTTATCCTGTTTGCTCCACAAAATAACTCGGGGGTCAGCACACTCATGGCGACGCGGAACAAGCCGTACGATCAGTTCGGTCCGTACATCCTTTTCAAGAAACTCGAAGCGGACGCCCTCGGGGATTTGTGGCGTGCCGGCCGGATCGAAGGCGGTCAGCTCGGACCGGCCGTCGCGCTTCGCCGCCTGAGCGGCGGCGCTCGCGAGGCCGTCGCGGCGAACGCGGAAGCGGTGTCGCAGATCCTCCCCCGCATCAGCGGCACCTCGTTCGTGCGCGACCAGCAGGCCGGCCTCGTGGACGGCGTGCCGTTCCTCTCGTGGGAGTACGCCGGCGGCCGTTCGCTGCGCCACATCATCGATCGCGCGCGCGGAGGGAAGGATGTGCAGCCGAATCCGCTCCCGCTCGACCAGGCCATCGTCATCGCCGAGAAGATCGCGCTCTCGCTCGTCACGATGGCCGATCTGCGCGACACCGCCGGCGGGCGTCTCTTCCACGGCGCACTCGTCCCGCAGTTCGTCTGGATCTCGGACGACGGCGAGATTCGCGTGGCAGGCCAGCAGCTCGGCTCGGCGCTGATCGCATCGCTTCAGAACGCCGACGTCGCGCGCGACATCGGCCGTTACTTCTCCCCTGAATACCGCGCCTCCGGAAAAGCGGAGAAGCACACCGACGTCTTCTCGATGGGCGCCATCCTCTTCCTCCTCGTCACGGGGCAGGAGCCGCCGGATGCGGCGACGGCGAGCGCGTTCGTGTCGGCCGTCCGCGCGGCGAAAACGACGAGCGGCGCGAACGTGCCGGACGACATCCGCGTCATTCTCGACAAGTCGTTCAATCTCGATCCGGCGATGCGTTACGCCTCGATCGGCGACATGAAACAGGCGATTTCCGGCCTCGCGAACAGCGGCAAGTACTCGGCCACGACCTTCAATCTCGCCTTCTATCTCAGCAGCCTGCTGAAGAAAGAGATGGAGACGGAAAGCGTCGACCGCGAGAAAGAATCGAAAGTCGCGATCGCGCCGTATCTCGAGACGCCGAAGCTCGCGGCCGTTCCCGCCGCTGCACCTGCTCCTCTCTCGACCGCGCCGGCGATGTTTGCCACGGCCGAAGCGCCGAAGAAGAATCGTTTGCCGCTGGCCATCGCGGCGACCCTCGCGGTCGGCGTGATGGGCGCGGGCGCGTACATGATGCTCGGCAAGACCGACGCACAGCCGGCGGCAAAACAGCTCGCGGCGGCGTCTGCCCTCCCGATCGCGCCGCAGCCGGCGCGTGTGATCTCCGAACCGATCGCCGTCAATGCCACTCCGGCCGCCGCCGGAACGGTGCCGGCAACCGCGAGCAGCGATCCGGAAGCGGAAAAGAAAGCCTTCGAAGAAGCGGTGCGCCTCAAGCTGCAGGCCGAGATGATGAAGTTGCAGGACAACTTCATGTCGGAGCTGAAGCAGAAGCAGTCGAAGAATGCTCCGGTTGCCGCGGCGCCCGCGCCGGCGGCGGCGACGCCCGCTCCGGCGCTCCTCGCCGAAGAGCGCGCGACGCTGAACGCCTCGCAGCTCGACCAGCAGCGGCGTGAGTCGCGCGTCGACGCGGTGCAGGAAGCGCCTCGCGCCGCCGCGCCGGTTCCGGTTCCGGCGGCGCAGCAAGCGCAGCAGTCGGTCCCCGCTCCCGCCATCAGCACGCCCGCGCCGCTGCAGCAGGTCGTCGCCGGCGTGCGCGAAGGCGACGTGGTCGACGTCGGGTCGCTCGACAGCGTTCCGCGTCCCGTCCGGCCGATCAAGCCGCAGTACCCGCTGCTGGCCGCGCGGCAGAAGATCTCCGCCACGATTTTCCTCACGGTTCTCGTCAGCGAAACGGGCGCGGTGGAAGAAGTGCGCGTGCTCCGCGGCGATCCCCGCTTCGGCCTGAACGACGCGGCAATCCACGCCATGCGCGCAACGCGGTTCTCGTCTCCGATGAAAGACGGCAAGCGCGTGAAAACGTGGTTCCCGCAAACGATCGATTTCAAACCGTAAGCAAAACGCAAGGCTGATCTAAAAACGCCGGGTAGTCCCCGGC
>DASVUA010000541.1:0-2389 GCA_036387295.1 Thermoanaerobaculia bacterium
CGCCCGATCCCTGTTCGCCCTTGCCCGGCAGCGCGTTTCGCGGGCTGGAGAATCGCCTGTACCGGGTGGAGATCCATTCCGGCGGCAATGTGGGGCAGGCGACCTGGAAATGGTCGCGCGACAACGGCGCGGTGACGTTCGGCATCCGCGAATTCCGCCCCAATGAGCCGAATCGCGTGGAACTGATGCGCATGGGCCGCGACGCGATGCTGTCGATCAAAAACGGTGATTGGGCCGAGGTCCTCGGCGACGCTTCCGATCTGCACGGCAACGGCGGAACCATTGCGCAGATCGATCTCGCCGACGCACCGACGCGCCTCGTGACGTTCAATGGCGCGGTCGATGCGCACGACACCGAAATGCATCCCATCGTCCGCCGCTGGGATGGCCAGCCGCAAACGACCAGCGCCGACGCGGTCGAGCTCGAGGACGGCATCCACGTACGCTTCTCCGGCTCCGGATTCCGCCCCGGCGATTACTGGACTTTCACTGCACGCACCGCCGAAGAAGGCGGCCTCGAATTGCTGCAGGACGCGCCGCCACAAGGGATTCGCCACCATTACGCAAAACTCGCCTTTGTCGATTGGGTGCAATCGAATAATGGCTGGACCCCGACCGTCTTCGATTGCCGCGATCTTTTTCCGCCGCTCAATGACATCGACGCAAAAGACGTCGGCTTCCAATCGGATGTCTGTGAATTCGATCCCGACGTGAAGACGGTGCAGGATGCGCTGGAGGCGCTGTGCAGTCAGGATCACGAATGCTGCACGCTGCTCGCGCAGCCGGGGGCAGGATGGGAGAGCGTGTTCGATCAGATCCCCGAAGGCGGCGATGCGGCGATCTGCTTCAAAGCGGGTCTCTACCCGGTCGACGGCGCCCCGGTCGTGGTTGCAAACCGCGGCCATCTCAAGCTGACCGGCATCGGCCCCGGCACCCGCATCGTGGCGCAGAGCGGCGAATGCGCGGTCCGCTTCGAAAACTGCAAGAGCGTCACCGTGCGCGACCTGAACGCCACCGCCGAGATGGCGGGAACGCTCGGCAATGCAAAGCACCTCAACGGCGCGCTCACCTTCCGCCACTGCAACAAAGTGTCGTTGCACTCGCTCGACGTGCAGTGCGCCAATTCGACGAGACGCCGCGCCGCCTGCATCACCATTCGCAACGATCAGCCGCTGGGGGACGGACAGGGGATCGTCGAAGTGGAGAACTGCGATCTGCACATCGGTGACGAACAGGTCGGCCTGCTGCTCGTCAATGCCTTCAGTGCCTCGATCCGGAACAATCGGCTGAGCGTTCGGCGGCCGGCGCAGCGCGGCTATCAGCTCAAAGTGGAGGACAAGAGCGCCCGCGCCGGGATGATCGACGCGCTCGTCTCCGGGGTTTCCTATCGCGCAATCATGATCGACAAAAAAGTACAGCGTCGCGATAAGAAATCGCGAGAACGCGAGAAGAACGTTCGAATCACCATCGGCGATAAAGAGCTCGGCTTTTCCGCTGAACCGGCGTTGGCGGGCGAATGGGTCAGGCTGCTCGCCGCAAACCCGCCGGCGGAGGCGGACGAAAAATCGATGACCCGTTCCATGCGGAAGCTCGCCACGGACTACCTGCTCGGGAACACGAAGACGAACGGCGCATTACAGGACTTCGTCAATGGATTGCAGACGGAGGAAGTCTCGTCCGCGTCGCAAGGCATCACGATCGGCGGAACCGACGCCGAAGAGATCACCATCACCGGCAACACCCTCACCGGCGTCTCCCAAGGCATCCACGTGGGTGTGAGCCATCACGATCCCAATCGCTCGATGCCCGACCGGGGAGGTCGTGTGGTGATCACCGGGAACCACCTTCACGTCCACGCGGTCCTCGGCGCCACCCGCTCCCGCCACGCCATTTTCGTCGGCAACGCCGACAGCATCGTCGTCCGCGACAACTACGCGAAACTCACCCGCTACGCCGGCACGAGCGGACTCCCGATCGACGGCATCCGTCTCTTCGGCTATTTCGGCCGCTACATCAACGTGCGCGAAAACCAGGTCGAAAAATTCGGCACCGGCGTCCTCGTCCAGCTCCGCGGCGAAGCGCCACAGAAGAAACCGATGTGGCAAATCCACGACAACTTCACCGCCAATGCCACGGACTCCGTCGTTACGAACCACGCCTGGATCGACGCCAAAGGCAATCTCTCTTGACACCTGCCGATGCAGGAGTTACGTTAATCCTGCATTACGCAAAACCGCCGGTGCGGACGATAGAAACATAACGGAGTGGCGCGAAAGCAAATCTTCGAAGTGATTGATACGAAGGGTTCGAGTCCCGTGTGATGCGACGAGGCGCGCAAGCGCCTCGTTTTTCATTTTTGGCGTCGTTTTTTTTCCGGTGGAGCGGCGGG
>DASVUA010000542.1:0-2313 GCA_036387295.1 Thermoanaerobaculia bacterium
TGGCTGCTCGGCGGGCTAAGAGCCCGCCGCTCCACTAAATCCCGTTGTGTGACGGCACACTTGTAGTCGACATGGAAGACGCATGAAAAAAGTACTCATCTTGATCCTTGCTGCAATCGCTCTCGTCGTGTGGGTTGCCTCCTGGTTCCGCGCGCCCGACGCGGTTGCGACGTCGACGGCGCAGACGTGGCCGGCTGGGCTGGGGACGCTCGATTCGGTGGCGCGTCGTTTCCCGGCGGTGAAGGCGAATGCGGCGTCGAAGACGTTCGCCGCGCTTGCCAGCGCGTTGCCGCAGAACGAGGCTGTCGACGCGTTCGTCGCGCGTGAGATCTCGCGCGGCGAGCTGGCGATCGGTGAGCCGCCGGTGCTGCCGGACGTGGTCGCGATGCGCGAGCTGCTGTTGCGCGAGCCGATCGTCTGGGAGCGCGCCGAGGGGATCGGAGGCGATGACGAGACGCAGGCGAGGCGGGCGATGCAATTGAGCGTGGCGCGAGCACTCGTCGCCAGCGCACTGGCGAACGCGCGCACGGGCGACGCGGCGGCGTGGAACGATCTGCACGCCGCGTGGAAGCTCGCGCGCGCGCTCGATCCGCATCCTCAGATGATGGCGCAGACCGCGGCGATGACCATTGCGCGGATGATCAATGCGGTCGCCTGGAAGATGCCGCTGCCGGCGCCGGCCTGGCTCGCTGAGCTGCAGGGGCGCGATCAGGTGCGCCCGCTGCTCGAAGCGTTTCAATACTCGGCGGCCTCGTACGCCGAATCGGGATTGCAGCTGTTCCCGACCAAGGCGCTCGCGGGATCGGTCGAGCACGATCGCGCGATCG
Source organism: Thermoanaerobaculia bacterium (assembly GCA_036387295.1). GTDB lineage: Bacteria > Acidobacteriota > Thermoanaerobaculia > Gp7-AA8 > Gp7-AA8 > QHVT01. Next base: position 828 of record DASVUA010000542.1, read on the forward strand.
CTCGCGAGCTGTTCGCCACGACGTCGTGTGACGTGAACGCGCGGATGAACGAGCTCGGCACCGACCTGACCTCCGTCTGGCGCCGCGCGTTCCGCTACCGCGCGGAGCGCGAAGCGACCGCAAACGCGCTGCGCGTGCGCGAGGGAAAGCCGATCGAGCCTTCCTCGGCCTGCAGCGACGGCCGCTGGACGTACGACGGCGCGACGCTCCGCTTCAGCCGCGAGATCGCAACCGCCGCTCCCGACCGCCCGATGCCGCTGGTGCTCCGGATTGCCCGCTGAACATGGCCGATCAGGAAGCTCCCGAACCGGCAATGACCACCGATGCTGCAGAACCTTGCGATACAACGCTGCGATTGCGGAACGAAGCCAGCGGCTTCGCTCGCGCATCGTCCGGAGGTAGACATTCATGACACCGAAACCATCGCCCGCGCGCACGGTGAAACGGGCGGAAAAGTACGGCTTCTGTTCGGGCGTGCGGATCGCCGATCTCAAGGTGAAGCGTTTCGCTGCCGGCGGCGGCCGCGGCGCAGTTCTCGGCCAGCTCGTGCACAACGAGCGCGTGGTGGCGGAGATGGAAACGCTCGGCGTTCAGACCGTCGATGACATGCACGCCGTGGCCGCGCCGACGGTGATCTTTTCGGCGCACGGCGTCCCGCCGTCGTTTCACGACCAGGCGCGCGCGGCCGGCCTGAAGATTCTCGACACGACCTGCAAATTCGTTTACGACCTTCATCGCGAGTCGCACGACGCACTCGCCGCGGGCAATCACCTCGTCTTCATCGGTGACCCGATGCATCGTGAAGTGATCGGTTACACGCACGACCTCGATCCGGCCACGTACCACATCGTTTCCACTGTGGCAGACATCGAATCGGTCGACTGGTCGCGTTATCCCAAGATCAAGGTCTTCTACCAGACCACGCTCAACGCCGAGGAGTTCGAGGATGTGGTGCAGAGACTCGAGCGAGCGGCGGCGAGCGTCGAGCGTGCAGACACGATCTGTTATGCGACGAAACAGAATCAGGACGCTGCGCGCCTGCTCGCAAACGACCCGGAAGTCGATGTGATCGTCGTCATCGGCGGCAGGAAGAGCGCGAACACGCGGCACCTCTGGGAAATCTGCCGCGAAACGAAACCGTCCTACCTCGTTCAGGGGCCGGATGATCTCGACCCCGAATGGTTCCACGACGCGAACGTCGTCGGCATTACCGCCGGCGCGTCGACACCCGATTACGTCATCGAAGAAGTCGAAGCGTGGATCGCCCAACTGCACGTGGCCGAGCCTCTGCCATTGTGCGCCGGCGCCTAGCCCCAAACACGTTTCGTGTGGAGTGCGGCGACGCCAGCAGACGGTCTCAAAACTCACGAGCGCGGATAGTCGCGTATGAGTGACTTGTCGCAAAGGCGCGTGATCCCGAACCATTCCGAACGCTGTTCGCGCGCGACTCGGCGTTTCACGCCGTTGATGCGGCGAGGATCCGCCG
>DASVUA010000543.1:0-3729 GCA_036387295.1 Thermoanaerobaculia bacterium
GGGATCGCGGAGGCGATCGGCAGCGAAGCGGGGACGGGCACGCTCGCGCGCTTCGGCTTTCCTGAGGGGATTGCGGTGGCGCCGGACGGCACGCTGTACGTGGTCGATCAGGCCTCGCTCAGCATCCGCCGCGGTACACCGCTCACGATCGCCGATGCACCGACCGTCTCCGCCGCTTCGGGGCCGGCCGGAACCCCGATCACTCTCGGCGTGAGCGGCAGCGCATCGGAGGCGTGGCAGTGGCAGCTCGTCCGCCGTCCCGGTGCATCGTCCGGCACGCTGCTCTCTTCCGCGACGGAGCGCAATCCGCTGTTCACGCCTGATGTCGCGGGGCTCTACACGTTCCAGCTCACCGCGACCGGACCGGCCGGAATCAGCATTCGCCGCGTCAGCTTCAATGCGACCTGCGTCGCACCGCCCGCGCCGGCGATCACCGTCACCTCCGGCAGTAACCCGTCGTGCCCCGGCCAGAGTGTCACCCTCGACGCCGGCGCGGGATACACGTCGTACCTCTGGTCGAACGGCGCAACGACGCGCACGATCACGGTGTCGCCCGCGGCGCAGACGACGTACAGCGTCGTCGGCTACAACGGCACCTGCGCCAGCGCGTCGTCGACGCACGTGCAGGCGATGCTCGTCGTCACGAACAGCATCGCGGTCTCCGGCTCCACGGCGATGTGCGCGGCGACCAGCGGCGGCACGGCCACGGCCACGGACAGCGGCGGCACCGCGGCGTCGCGGCAGTGGGGCTGGCGCGCTACGAGCGGCGGCCCGATCACCTCGATCGCCGGACAGACCGGCGCGACGTACGTGCTGTTCGCGAACGATTTCCCGGGCGCCGGTACCTACTTCCTCGTCAGCCGCGTCACGAGCGCGTGCGGCGCGACCACCACGTCGAACGAAATCGCGGTGACGATCAACGCCACTCCGCTCGCGGCAATCACGGCCTCGGGGCCCACTTCGTTCTGCGAAGGAGGTTCGGTGACGCTGACGGCGAACGCCGCCAGCTCGTATCTCTGGTCGACCGGTGCCACGACGCAGTCGATCGTGGCCACGACGTCGGGCTCCTACAGCGTCACGGTCGTCGATGCGGCCGGCTGCTCGGCGACATCTGCTCCGACCGCAGTGACCGTCACTCCCTATCCCGCCGTGCCGGTCATCACCGCGAATGGTCCGACCACGTTCTGTGAAGGCGGCTCGGTCACGCTGACCGCGCCGGCCGGCTACACGTATCTCTGGTCGACCGGCGCGACGACGCAATCGATCACTGTCACGCAGGGCGGCGCGTACTCGGTGAGCGTCGCGACGAACGGTTGCAGCACGTCGTCGTCCGCGATGACGGTCAACGTCCTGCCGCTGCCGCAGGCGGAGATCAGCGCGTCCAACACCACGCTCTGCCAGAACGGATCGGCAGTGCTGACCGCGCCGTCCGCCGCGTCGTATTTGTGGTCTTCCGGCCAGACCACGCAGTCGATCGTCGTTTTCAGCGGCGGCACGTGGAGCGTGACGGTCACGAACGCAAACGGCTGCAGCGCCACCAGCGCGCCGGTCACGATCGCTCCCGATCCGACGACGGTCACAGTCGCCGCGGACGACACGACCGTCTGTCCCGGCCAGACCATCCATCTCACGGCCACCGTGGCCAACGGTCCGGCGGCGTCGTATCAGTGGTACGGCTTCTCGGGCCGCGCCATCGACGGGGCGACGGGGCCCGAACTGATCACGGTCGCCGATCAGAGCTACTACTTCGTGCGCATCACCACTCCGAGCGGCTGCATGGCGCAAAGCAACACGGTGGTCATGAGCCGCCAGGCGCCGGAGGCGACGATCACTGCCGGCGGCCCGACGACGTTCTGCGCCGGCGGCTCGGTGAATCTCCACGCACCGGATGGCGCGTACACGTATCAGTGGTCGACGGGGGAAACGTCGTCGTGGATCACCGCGTCGGCCTCCGGCTCGTACAGCGTGACGATCACGAGCAGTTACGGCTGCACCGCCACCTCGGCGCCGGTGGTCGTCGACGTGAAGCCGCTTCCCGACGCCACGATCGCGGCGTCCGGTCCAACCACGTTCTGCAGCGGCGGGTCGGTGACCCTCAGCGCGCCGGCAGGCGGCACGTACGCCTGGTCGACGGGAGAAACGACGCAGTCGATCGTCGTCACGCAGACCGGCTCGTACAGCGTGACGGTGACGAACGGGGACGGGTGTGTCGCGTACTCCGCGCCGGTCAACGTGACGGTGGTGGCGTTGCCGTCCGCGTCGATTTCCGCCTCGGGCGCGACGACGTTCTGTGAAGGTGGCTCGGTGACGCTCACCGCGAGCGACGCCTCGTCGTATCTCTGGTCGAACGGCGCGACGACGAAGTCGATCGTGGTGGCGCAATCGGGCAGCTACAGCGTGACCGTCACGAACGCGAATGGTTGCAGCGCCACGTCGCCCGCGACCGCGGTGACGGTGAACGCGAAGCCGGTTGCGAGCATCACCGCCTCCGGCGCGACGACGTTCTGTGAAGGCAGTTTGGTGACGCTCACGGCGAGCGCCGGTTCGTCGTATCTCTGGTCGAACGGCGCGACGACGCGCGCCATCAACGCAACGCAATCGGGCAGCTACAGCGTCACGGTGACGAACGCGAACGGTTGCAGCGCGACGTCGGCCGCGACGGTCGTGACCGTGAACGCGAAGCCGGAGGCGACGATCGCGGCAAGCGGGCCGACGACGTTCTGCGCCGGAGGTTCGGTCACGCTGACGGCGGGCGCCGGCACGTCGTATCTCTGGTCGACCGGCGCGACGACGCAGGCGATCAGCACGACGCAGCCGGGGAACTACAGCGTGAAGGTGACGAATGCAAGCGGTTGCAGCGCGACCTCGGCACCGGTGACCGTCACCGTCAATTCGACCTCTCCGGCGACAATCACTGCGCTGACTCCGACCACGTTCTGCGAAGGAGGCTCGGCGACGCTGCAGGCGAGCGCCGGCGCGTCGTATCTCTGGTCCAACGGCGCGACGACGCAGTCCATCACGGTCACGCAAGCGGGCTATTACGACGTGCGAGTGACGAACGCGAACGGTTGCAGCGCGACCGCACCGCCGGTTTACATCGGCGTGAATGCGAACCCCACTCCGTCGATCACGGCCTCGGGTGCGACGACGTTCTGCCAGGGCGGATCGGTCACGCTGCAGGCCTCTGCAGCCGCGTCGTATCTCTGGTCCAACGGCGCGACGACGCAGTCCATCACCGTTGCGCAGCCGGGCAGCTACAGCGTGACCGTCACGAACGCGAGCGGTTGCAGCGGGACGAGCGCGCCGGTGACCGTGGCGGTGAATGCGCCGCCGCCGGTGCCGACGGTTACCGCCTCCGGCGCGACGACGTTCTGCGCCGGCGGGTCTGTGACGCTCAGCGCGCCGGCCGGGTACACGTATCTCTGGTCCAACGGCGCGAGATCGCAATCGATCGCGGTCAACGCTTCCGGCAACTACAGCGTCACCGTGACGAACGCGAACGGCTGTTCGACCACCAGCGCGGCGACGACGGTGAAGGTGAACGCCGCGACGGCGATTACGCAGCAGCCGCAGACGAAAACGATTTCGCGGAACACCTCGACGCAACTCTCCGTCGTCGCGACCGGCACCGGCACGCTCACGTATCAGTGGTATCGCGGCACGTCGGGCAGTACGACCCAGCCGATCAGCGGCGCAACCGGCAGCACGTACACCACCCCGACCTTGAGC
>DASVUA010000544.1:0-2419 GCA_036387295.1 Thermoanaerobaculia bacterium
GCTCCTTCCATGACGACTTCAGTCCCTTCCAGGAGATCGATTCGGTCGCCGCTGCCTGACATGACGATGCAGATCTCGCGTCCGGCGACGAACTCCTCGACCAGCAGTCCCGCTCTGAAGGTGCGGAACAGACGCGTGCACAGTCGGCGCGCCGCCTCCACGTCCGTCACGAGGTTTTCTTCCGAAATCCCGATCGAACCACCTTCGAAGTTCGGCTTCTCGACGAACGGTGGACGCATGAGGTCGAGCAGCGGGAAATCCGCCTCGGACAGCAGCAACTGTCCGTTGGGAGCATCGATCCCTACGTCCCGACAAAAGACCTTCGACAGAGCCTTGTCCTGACAAATGATGCTGGCGTATGAATCGGCGCCGAAATAGCGAATGCCTGCCGTCTCGCAGATTGATGGGACAAGCGCGCGGCGGTTTCTCGACAGCACTCCCGACCAGAGCGAGAGGACGAGGTCCTTGCGATGCTCGTCCAGTCTGGAAATGAACGTGTCGGGATCGGGGTACCAGACAACCTCGCGGCAGACGCGCTGAAGTGCTGCCATGAGATCTTCGAAATATTCATCCTCGGTGAACTCGAGGTCGAGGCGCTCGAGCGTAATACCGTCGTCGTAAGACCCGACGCGGTCCGCTATGAGAATTACGCGATCGTCAATCATCAGGGGTCTCGCAGTCAAACGGCCCGACGATCAGGCCGGGCAGTTTTCTTAGCTCGCGCGTCGCAAACAGAACTCCTTCGTCGAGGCGCGAGTTGTTCGTAGACATTCGAGGAATTCGAAACACGGATTGCGCGACGACGTGCAGAGAGCAAAAGGGGACGTTCCACGGGTTGATCGCGCCGCGGCGCACCCCATGAGCCACGAGTTCGTCTTCGTGAAGGAAGGAGAGTCGTTTCGTGCCAAGCAGCCGCTTGACAGCACGTGAATTCAGCCGACGATGCGCCGCGAGGTGGACGGCTACGACAAATCCACCGCTGCGCATCAGCAGCGTTTTCAATTCCACGCTCAGGGGAACGCCGCGCGCCTGCGCCGCCTCTACGCACGAGATGACCGCAGGATGGCGATAAACCTTTAGCCATTGGGGCGTTTCCATCGATAATTTCGAGTTATCGCCTCCCGGCCCTCGCGAACCGTGCGGCGTGACTTCCTTTTCTACGGGACGGATGAACTACGGAATGCTTCTATTCTACATGCTGTGTGCTGATGTCAATACCACCACGTTGCCTCCGGCACTCTCCGAGCCGACGGTCGACTGGACGCTCTGGATTGCGGTGGCCGGTTTAACCCTTGGGCTGCTGACCTCCGTGCGGCAGTTCTGGTACTTCAAGGGAACGGAGATCAGGGTGATTGAGTCCGACCAAATGCACCGCATGGTTCCGCTCGAGTATCGGCACCTCTCGCGGCGCGAGCGCGAGACATTTACGCGATACATCGAGGCGCGCCCGGGCTTCGCATTGTTCCGCATCCCATGGTGGAACTCCGGCGACCGCGGCGGGTTCATTCATCTCGTGTCAGTGAAAGTTTCATCACCGGACGTCAGCGATCTCAAATGCGCCTATTACGCGTATCACGATGTCCAGCCGGAGCACGTGAACGCGCAATCGATACTCGTCCGCAATCTGCCCCTGGATCAGGCAGCCACGCTCAGAATTGAGTTCGAATACCGCTGGGTCACAGCCAAATGGCTACGACTGCGGCCGCGGGCATACAGCGCGAGCGCTGTACTTCATGCGAAGCTCGACCCGATTCTCGCCCGCTAACAAACAGCCGATGATCTTCCGGTGCGCGGCGCGCAATAGCCATCCGTGCGGGAGCAGAAAGGTATGTTCGCGGAGGATGCGGACGCGATCTCGCCGCTGCTCATCGAGCGGGCAAGTCTCCGCTGACTCGTTGGTGCGCCGCAGCCGCCCGTCACCAGACGGACGATACATGACGGTTCACACGCGTAAAGCGGCAACCGACAGACATGGTCATGGGGGCGGCAAGCGGCGACGTGTGCGTTCTGTGGTACAGGAAGAGATCGCCGACCGTAGTCTCACCTCGCCGTCACGAGCCCTCCACCCCGTTGTCGAGCGTCATCGCAAAGTCAAGTGCGGGAAGCCGTTGCCGGTGATGGTGCGCACGTCGCTGCCTGCCCCAGGCCGGTGCGGGAGATCGACTCGATCTTCTTCACCTTCGCGTTGCCGGCCGCTTTCGTTTCGAGCTGGCGCGTGACGAGGTCCTCGGACCTTCTCCGCGCTCACGCCGGGCCACGGCGTCAGGGCGACGGCGAGGCGCACCGGCACCTCCGGGTCTTTGCGCTTCGGCATGTTGAGGTAGCCGTAGACGCCCCACAGCACGACGGCCACGAGCAGCACCCAGGAGATGTGGCGTTGTTCGGTGAAAACGCGCGCGGTGTTGTGCGTCTTCTCGAT
>DASVUA010000545.1:0-3615 GCA_036387295.1 Thermoanaerobaculia bacterium
ACGACGACGCTTAGCGGGTGATGATGCCGGCCGGCGGGCGGGCGTTTCCGCTCACTTCCGCCTTGCCGTTGCGGATCGTGATGTCGATGGTGCCGTATTGGGTGCGGAGGCCGCGCAGGATCGCGCCAGTTCCCGCCGTCCATTCGAGCGGGACGCCGGCGCCGATGATGAGGGCGCCGTTTTCTTCATAGGCGAACATGTCGAGGACGGAGCGGATGAAGTCGGAGCCGACCCAGGTGTGCGGCATGTCGCCAATGAAGCTCGGCTTGCGCGGCTCGCGGTAGACGACTTCCGCCCATTGATTCCAGGCGGCGGGACGCGTATGGCCGAGGAAAAACGTCGCGATCTGATGGGCGCGGTCGCGATGGCCGAGGCGGATCAGCGAGCCTACAGTGCGCCATTCGTACGGCGTGTAACCGTCCCAGCGATCTGTCTCAATGCGCTGCATGGCTTCGCGGTAATAACGCTCGAACGTCGCTTCGAGCGCGGCTGGATCGAGCCGCGTCCGCTCGTCGCCTGGCGAAAGGGCGACCGTCGTCGACGTGGCGTCGAAATCGCCCAGCTCCACCGAGCCCGGGATGTACTCGATGCGGTGCATTGCGCGCGAGGCTGTAATCGACGCGTGGAGATCGCTGCGGAACGTTTCGGCGAATTGGGCGTAATCGCCCGCCTTGCCGAGGATGCCCGCGAGGTAGGCCGCGTCCTGCAGGCCGCGCAGGATGAAGAAATCGTCCCAATACGAATGCATCGGCTTTGCGGAGTAGCCCTCATGGCTGATCGACTCCGGGACGAGGCCATAAAACGCGCGCTTTTCCGGCGCCTGGTATGCCGGTGTTTTACGCTCCGCGGTGAGCGAACGGATGTACGCAACCGCGTTTTCCACATTGGGCCAGAGCCGCTCGACGAGTGCACGATCGCCTGTGTGGCGGTAATACTCCGCAACGAGGAAGATCAATTGTCCGTGACTGTCGTTCTCCGGAACCGGATCGGCGCCGCGGGAATCGACGCAACAGGGCACTTTGCCATTGGGGAATTGAAACGGCGCAAACCATTCGACGAATGGCCGCACGGCATCCGCATAGCCGAGGCGCAGGAGCGCCTCGGAGGTGAGCGAGCCGTCGCGAATCCAGGAGCGGTCGTAAGAGCGGGAACCGGGCTGAATCGCCGGCCCGTCCTGATTGATGAGGATGTACGCGAGGTTGCTCTTGACGGCACGCGCGACGGCGGCACCTTCCTCGCCATTGAGCTCGAGCGTGAAGCGCCCCAGCCGTTCCGTCCACTCGCGCGTTGCATCATTGAGCAATGCTTCAGCGAGTGCAGGCGTCGGACGCTCGTCGCTGTTCCCTGTCGCGATGTACACGTCGCGCGACGCATTCGGCGGGAGGACGAGGTCGTAACGCAACGCGCCCGACGCGGCGCCAAAATCGTCCTGTACGCGCTGCGCCGCGGGAAGCGTGCCGCGTGAGAGCGATTCCGTAATATCGCCTGAGGCGAATGTCGTCGCGCCGAATGCACTCGCCGGAGTGACCGTGGCGATGCGCAGGTTCTGCGCACGGACGATCGCGCCGTCATACGACAGCTCGTGGATCGGGCTCACGCCGCCCGGCACATTGAGGAATTGCCAGGAGGGATTGACCTGAAACGGACGCACGGCGAGAAACAGCGTCACCTTCCGCGGCGCGGCGGTCGGGTTCGTGACGCGATAGCGGGCGAAGATCTGTTTCGCCTGGGCGTATGCGGTGATCGTGAGCCGTGCGTCGTTCGCGGTCCAATCGACGCTCGGAATCGGCAAAAACCCGTTCGCGAGCGATTGCGTGCTTTGTACATCGTTCCAGGTCACGAGTTTCCCGCCGGTGAAGAGAAACGGCTCGACCAAAAACGACGAGCGATCGAGCTCCAGTGCGCCGTCTTCATTGAAGAGTGCCTCGCGCTCGTCGTGCACCTCCCCCACTACCGTCCAGTAGGACTGCTCATTGTGCAGGTAGCGGGGATAGAGGCCGCGCCGCGTGCCGGCGGCGATCTTCGCAAAAAACGCATTGCGTGAAGAGGAAAACGTCAGCGGCTCGATCGTCACGCCGCGCAATGCGAACGGCCGGGCGCCGCGCAGCATCCGGATGCGCACGTACCGCGCGTCGGAATCAGGCAGGAACAGAGGATCGCTGCCGCCTGTACTGCCGCGCACACGCGAGACGGTTTCCCACGACGTGCCATCCTCGGAGGTCTCGACGTCATAGTCAACAGCGTGCGCTTCCCAATCGAGCGTCAGTCCGCCGAATTCGTACGCGGTACCGAAATCGAGTGTCAGTACTTCATTGCGGTTCGTCTTCGCGCGCCATGCGCCTTGCGGCGGTGGTGTACCCGCGGCGCGCGGCGCACGCGGTGCGAAGGTCAGGTCGTCGATCCAGACCGTCCCCTTCCCACCCGTGCTGGCGGTAATGACGAATTCGAGCGCGGAGATTTCGGTGAGCGGCGCACCGGCGGAAGGACCCCAGGCGAATTCGAGGTGCCGCTTCAGGATGCGCTGCTGTTTCCATTCGCGAGGAAACGTAAGATTGCGCTGGTTGAGCCACCAGACATTCTCGCCCGACGGATCGAGCAGTTTGAATTCGAGCGTGTTTGAGGGCGTGTCGCCGCGCAACGCGTACCGGAATTCGTAATCGGCCGGCAACTGCAGCTTCACCGCCTTGCGCGCGATCGCATACCCCGCACCGCCATGAAAATCGAAGTCGAGCCGCATCGCCCCCCGCTCGCTGCTGATGCGCAACTCGACGCCGTCCGAAGGCGCCGCGATCCAGTCCGAAACGTCTTCGAAATCGTCGAGCACCGCAGCGAACAGCGTCGCACCCGGCAGCAGCAGGAGCAAAAGAACGAACAAAAAGCGGCGCATGACGGTGATTGTAACCGGTTACATGCAGCGACCGGAGCGCCCCGATGTTCAGTTTGGAGTGCGGCGGCGTCAGCCGCCGCTTTCACTGCGGAGGCCGCAGCCTCCGCTTCTGCCGCGGGTCGTGGCAGCTGTCGCTGCCACGAGTGCAAGCGGCGACTAGCGTCGCCGCACTCCAAACTGAACATGAGTTTCGCTGGGAGGGACAGCCGCGACTGGCGTCGCCGCACCACATTCAGGCGGCGGGCTTTTCTTCGGGGCAGTATTCGTCGCGGCGGCGTTCCAGGTCGCGGATGACGTTGCGTTTGAATTGTTCTTCGCCGCCGTCTTTCAGCATCTCCTCGATGTAATCGGCGATCTCGAGGACTTCGATGCGGAGGCGGACGGTGCGGAAGACGTTCGGGATGTGGCCGGGGACCTGTACGTGGTGCAGGCCGCCGCTGTAGGCGAGCAGCATCCGTCCTTCTTTCAACGCCAGGAGGATGTCGGCAACGCCGCCGCGGACGGTCATCGGTTTGCCGTGCAGATCGAGGCCGTTGGCGCGCTTCATCCGCCCTTCCGGCGCGATCGCGACCATCGAATCGCCTTCGATCGTGCTGAGCACCTGCGCCCAGGTGTCGTCGCGCTGCCGCGTGATGGGGATGACTTCGTGGGCGATGAAGCGGAAGATCACACCGACGAGAGGGCGATCGGTCGTTTTATCCGCCGCCGGAACGACGCCGTGACGGGCC
>DASVUA010000546.1:0-4865 GCA_036387295.1 Thermoanaerobaculia bacterium
ATGGCGGGACCGACTTTGATGCCGTGCTGGGCCAGATGGCCGGCAAGCGCGTCGAACAGCGGGCCGCGGCGGCGGGCGAAGATCACGACGGCGACGCCGGCGGCGATCAGTAACGCGAACGTGAGGACGAACGGCGGCGACGTCACCGCGCGGACATCCTGCGCAATCCGCGTTTTCGCAGCAGCGATCGCGGTGCGTCCCCAGTCGATCAAATCTTCGACGAGCGAGATCTGATCGCCGAGGCCGAAGGTGAGGACGTAGCGGTCCCAGATGAAGGTCAGCGAATCGCCGAGGACCGACATGTACTCGCGCATGAAATTCGACGCCTGCGCACCGGGACGAAGATCGGGCGGCGTCGCGTCGAACGTCAGCCATCCCGAGCCGCTCCAGACCTCTGTCCACGCATGCGCATCTTCGCGCCGGATCGCGTAATAGCCGGTGAGTGGATTGAGGCGCCCCGCGTAGAAGCCGCCGGCGATGCGCGCCGGCACGTCGAGCGACGTGAGCAGCACCGCCATGCCGGCCGCGAAATACTCGCAATGACCTTCGCGGCGGCGCAGCAGGAAATCCTCCATCGACATCGGAGACATCGCGCTGGCGGTATTCGGGATGTAGCGGAAATTGCGCGAAAGGTACTGCTCGATCATCGCCGCCTGCCGCTCGACGCGCGTCTCGTTGCCGACGATCTGCCGCGCCAGCGCCGCCACTTCCGGCGTCACCGGATACTGCAGCGGCGCGACGCGCGTCAGCCGCAGCGGCTCGGGCTGTTTCGACATCCGCACGCTGAGGTTCAGCGTGCCGTCGGCGTACGTGTAATACGTCTCGCGCGCCGGGCCTTCGTACAAGCGGCCCGGATGTCCGTCGATCGAGTAGGTGCCGACCGGCAGAAACAGCTTTCCGCGCTGCGCGCGCTGCTGCACGATCGCTCCCCCTTCCGCTCCACCGGCGCGCGCGACCGTGATCGCGCCGCCGCGCGACGGCACTTCGCGGATGCCGCGCAGCGTCTGCGACCATGCGCCGCGCGTGTAGCGGTCGTAGATCATCCCGCGCAGGCGGATCGGGGTGAATTCATTGCGCGCATCCTGATCGAGCCAGACGCGGGCGACGACCGTCCCGTCGGCGACGCCGCGGCGCGGATCGCCGAAATTGATCGTGTCGCTGAGCGACGTCGTCGCGCTGCCGAGTGAGCTCGCGAAGCCGGAGACGAACGGATTGCGCACGCGCGGCAGGACGGGAAACAGCAGCGCGCCGATCGCAATCGACCCGGCCAGGTAGAACAGCGCGGCGCGGCCGGACGGCGGCTCCGCATACGCCGCGCCGATCGAGCGCACGGTTTCGATGTGGCTGACGTACATGAACTGCCGGAACATCAGCAGCGCGAAGATGACGATGAAGATCGCGACCGTGATGTGAGTCGAGGTCGCGAGACTGGCCACGAAAATGAGCGCCGTCGTGAGCATCCGCTGCGCCTGATTGTTGCGCTCCATCGATTCGATCGGCTGGTAAATGGCGATGAACAGCACGAGGTGCGTCGATGCCGCGATCGCACTGCCGCTGAAGAAGCGCCAGTCGACGAAGTAGAACGGCATGTAGGCCAGCGCCAGCCAGCGCATCAGGCGCGCGGGCACGAGGTCGGGCCCCCTCCCCATCGCCACGCGCACGGCGATGCCGCCCATCACGAGCTGGAAGATCAGCACGGGCAGCTTGCCGACGGTGTTGGTGAAGTAGAGCGGAACGGCGGCGAACACCGTGAGCAGCAGCGTCTCTAGCTCGCGTGCCTTGCGCGTCATGCCGCACTTCCTTTCACCGCGAACAACACGGCATCGCGGTCCAGCGGCTGATGCACGCGCTCGTGCAGCGGCTCGAGCAGCGCGAGCGCGCGGAACAGCGGCGCGGCCGGTTCCGATTCACGTGCGCGCACGGTCGTGCGCGGGAGCAGCAGCGTCAGGTCGAGCCCGCGCCTTGCCGCATCGTAAATGAACGACGCGGCGGCGGTGATCATCGCTTCGAATTCGTCGTCGGACGCGCCGCGCGGTTTGTACGGGTCGACGACCACGACGACCGACCGCGACGCCTCCGCTTCGTGCTGTTTCATGATCCAGCGGCCGAGACTGGCCGACTTTTTCCAGTGCACCTGCCGGAGCGAATCGCCGCGGACGTACTCGCGGAACGAATGGAGCTCGCTCCCCGGCCCGGGCCGCGTCGCGGTGCTTTCCTCGCCGGTCACCGGCCGCGAGAGCTCGCGCGCGGCATCTTCCGCCACGATGCGCGGATAGACGACTACTTCGCTGTCGACCCGCAGCCGCCGTTTCTTGAGGAAAAATCCGAATGGATAGCGGGTGTACGAATCGACGGCGTGCACGTGCGCGAGTCCGCGGCGCGCGAAGAGAAACGCGACGCTGATCACCACTTCGCCGCGGCGCGGCAGCAGCGGGACGAGCACCGGCTGCGCGAACGCCTCGGACGCGAGCACCACGTCGCGCACGTTCCAGATGCGCGAGTCGTTGCGCACGCGCAGCGTGCCGTCGGCCGGACGTCCGGCCCACGCTTCGTCGATTCCGCGGATCTCGACGTGCAGGTGTTTGAGCCCACCTTTCGAGGCGATGCCCGAGAGCAGCAGGCAGCCGAGCATCAACGCGACGGCGATGTAGATGGCGTTGTTGCCGGTGTTGATCGCCGCGACCGCGAGGATCACCGTGCCGAGGATGTACGTCGTCCCGACTTTGGTCAGGCGGACGACGCCCTGGAATTCGAATGGATGGAGCGCCGCGCTGGTCATGATCTACGGGAAATCGATTTCTTGCGCGGCGCTCAACGCGGCACCGCGATCTCGTTCACCATCTTCTGAACGAACTTCGCTTCCGGCGACACCTCGCCGCGCGACATGCGGCGGTCCTTCATCAGAATGCGGTGCGACAGCACCGGTTCGGCCAGCCGCTTGATGTCTTCCGGAACGACGAAATCGCGGCCGCTCACCATCGCCAGCGCCTGACACGCTTTGAAGTAGGTCAGCGCGCCGCGCGTCGAGACGCCGAGTGCGACGTCGGCGTGCGTGCGCGTGGTCTGCACGATCGACATCAGATACTCGACCAGCGGCTCGCTCACGTGCACGGTGGTGACGCGCGCCTGCAGCTCGCGCACTTCCTCTTCCTCGAGCACCGGCTCGAGATGATCGAGCGCGACCTGACCGCCGCCCGCGCGCAGCAACTGCTTCTCATCCGCGGCATTCGGATAGCCGATCGTCAGCTTCATCAGAAAGCGATCGAGCTGCGACTCGGGCAACGGGTACGTCCCGACATGCTCGATCGGGTTCTGCGTCGCGATGACGAGAAACGGATCGGGCAGCGCCATGTGCCGCTTCTCGAGCGTGATCGTCCCTTCGCTCATCGCCTCGAGCAGCGCCGATTGCGATTTCGGGGTCGCGCGGTTGATCTCGTCGGCGAGCAGCACGTTGGTGAAGATGGGGCCGGAGATGAACTCGAACTCCTGCTGGTCCTGGTTGTAAATCGTCACGCCGACGATGTCGGCCGGCAGCAGGTCGCTCGTGAACTGAATGCGTTGAAACGAAAGGGAGAGCGATCGCGCGAGCGCATGGGCGAGCGTCGTTTTGCCGACGCCCGGCACGTCTTCGAGCAGGATGTGACCTTTCGCCAGCAGTGCCGCGATGCAGAACTGCACGACCTCGGATTTGCCGCGGATCACACGCTCGACGTTCGCCTGGAGCGCCGAAATCCTGTCGAGCGATCGGGAGGGAAGCGGTTCTGTCGCCATCGTCTAGCTCTACGTCCGGTCCGCGGTGAAGGTTCGTCGCGCCGAGTTGCACCTAACGAAAACCATGCCCATGCAACAGGAGCGTCCTGAGCGGCATTCTCAACGCAGCAGGGACGCCGCGGCGCGAACGAACTGGTCCGGATCGATCGGCTTGCGAACGAACTCGGCGAACCCGGCGTCGAGCGCACGTTGCCGGTCTTCCGGTCCGCGCGAGATCGCGGAGACGGCGATGAGCGGTACGGAGGACAGCGCACGCAGCCGGCGCGCGAGCGAAAACCCGTCGCGCACCGGCATCGCAACGTCGCTGACCACCAGGTCGAAGGGACGCGCCGCGAAGAGTTCGACCGCATCGTCGACCGACTCCGCGGTCTCGACGGTCGCCCCCTGCTGCCGCAACATCGTCGCGAGAACGAGCCGCGCGTCGGCGTCATCGTCGACCACCAGAACCGTTTGCCCTGCCAGCAGCGCGGCGCCGGCGCCGGCCTGACGCCCGGAAGAAGCATCCCCCGCTGGCCGCGCAAGCGGCAGCTCCACGGCGAAACGCGCGCCTTGCCCTACGCCGGCGCTCGTGGCCTGCACCGTGCCGCCGTGCAGCTCGACGAGGTGCCGCACGATCGACAAGCCGAGGCCGAGGCCGCCGTGCTCGCGCGACGTGCTGCTGTCGGCCTGCCGGAAACGCTCCCACACGTACGGCAGGAACGCCGCGTCGATGCCGCGTCCGGTATCGCTGACTTCCACGCGCGCGGAGGTACCGCGCGGCGTGATCGCGATCCGCACGCGCCCACCCTCACCGGTGAATTTCACCCCGTTCGTGACGAGGTTCCAGACGATCTGCCGCAGCCGCCGTTCGTCGCCGCGGACGAGGAGCAGACGGTCGGCCGGCGCGAGCTCGAGCGTGAGCGACTTCGCCTCGGCCGCGGGACGCGCCGCGATCACCACTTCTTCCACGATCCGCGCGATGTCGACCGCGTCGATGTTGAGATGCAGCGTGCCGGCGACGACGCGCGAGAGATCGAGCAGATCGTCGATGAGCTCCCCTTGCGCCTTCGCGCTGCGGATGATCGTGTCGACCGCGACGGCCGTCGTCTGCTCGT
>DASVUA010000547.1:0-6611 GCA_036387295.1 Thermoanaerobaculia bacterium
GGGTCGATGGCGGCGCGCTGGTATGCCGATGGGCGGCCGTTTGCACGCGCGGCGTTGCTGCGCTACATCGATGACGGTTGCGACCGGCCGCATCACCGCGCGCTGGTGAAGCATCTGTTCAAAGCGGCGGAGACGGCGGGCGACGATGAGGTGATGGGGCATTTCATGGTCGCGTTCGACCGCCTCCTCCGGCGTCACCTCAAGCGAGTATCGCGATACGACTGGCTCACGCGCGAGACCAGAACAGGCCACGTGCTGCGTTCCGATCCGTCAGTCCCCGGGAACGTGCACGCGGCCACGCATGCGAGCCGTTTCAGCCGTGCCACGCGCGTTTATTTGGCGCGGCGAGCGTGGCGTTACTTCCGCTATCTCGCCTTTCGCGAACCGGAGCGTTACATCCGCGCCATGCGTGCGGCGTTGCCGCTGTACGAAGACGAGAATCTGCAGAAAGCGGAACGGTTGCTCGATGCGTGGGGGCTGATGCACGCGTTGTACTGGGGCTCGCCGGTGCTGGAGCGCGATCCGCGCGGCATTCGGGTGGCCGAGGGACAGACGCTCGCGCAGCTCGAACCGGCGCCGTTGCGTCCGGAGCTCTGGAACGACTTCGCGGCGCTGCTGGAGCTGTTCGAAACGAGCCGCAGCCGCACGGTGCGGAACTGGTCGCTGCGTCTCGTTCGCGATCGTTTCGCCGAGGAGCTGCGGCAACTGCCGCTCGATGCCGTGAAGCGTCTGCTGCGCAGCCCGCACGACGAAGTGCAGAACGTCGGCGCGGAGCTGCTGCGCAACGTGCGCGGGCTGGAAGCGATGCCGATCGCCGACTGGCTCGAGCTCCTGGCGATCGGAAATCACGAAGTCGTCGCGCTGGTCGCGGAGCTGATGGCGAAACACGTCGCGCCCGAGCGTCTGACGCTCGCGCACCTCGTGCAGCTCGCGAGCGGCCGCGTAGCGCCGGTCGCGGAGCTCGGCTTCGGCTGGCTCGAAGCGCGCCCGATTCGCAACGCGGACGAGCTGCGCGACGTGCTGCGTCTCGCGAGTGCGGAGACGCCCGGCGTCCGCGAGCGGGCGACGAAATGGCTGCTCGCGCTTTCCACGAACGACTTTTTTGCGGCCGAGCATCTCCGCGATCTGCTCGACTCGCGCTTCGACGACACGCGCACCACGGCGTTCGCGTTCGCGCTCGCGGAGCCGCGCTATCGCACCGACGTGCGCGTGTGGCAGGCGCTCGCGGAATCGCCGTACGACGACATGCGCGCCGCTCTGATCGCGCATCTCGCGAGCGTCGAGCGTGAGCTCGAGCGCACCTCGATTCGCCACGTCTGGGCGACGACGCTCCTCGGCGTCCATCGCGGCGGCCGCACGAAAAAAGAAGTCATTGCGCAGATCGCGACCCGCATCGCCGCCACGCCGACAGAAGCCGACGAACTGCTGCCGTTGCTCGCGATCTCGCTCCGCAGCATCCGCGCGCCGGAACGGCGTACGGCCCTCGGCGCACTCGCGCAGGCGGCGTATCGCAATCCGTCGCTGCGTGCGTCGATCGGCCAGCACATGCCGGAACTGCAGCTCTTCCCGGAGGAGGCGGCGTGAAGCTCGACACCGCATACCTCGGGCGGAGCGGCGTCGAACAGCACGGCGCGACGTCGTCCGTGCAATTCGCGCCGAACCTGCGCCGCCCCGAGGTCTTCTTCGAAGCAGACCTCATCGATCCGGTGCGCTTTCGCGAAGCGGTGAGCGCGCTGCACGAAATCGTGATCGGCGATCTGCGCTTCAAGCGCGGCGACAAAGAGGCGTATCTCGCCTGGAAGAAAGAAGAAGCCGCGCGCGAAGCGGCCGCACGCCGCGAGGTTTTCCAACGCACGCGCGCCGAAGAGCTCGCGCGGTACGCCAGCGAGCCGATGCCGCCCAACCTCGAAAAAGATTTCCGGCGGCAGCATTCGATCTACTGGCGGGCGCGGTGGACGTGGACCGACGAACTGCGTCGCAGCGATCCGGAGATGCTTCGCCACCTCGTGCCGTGCGACCCGATCGTGACGGTCGCACCCGACGCCGTGCTGTTCGAGTGTTTCGCGAAAGACGAGTCGAGCTACGGCTGCCTCTCCGTCGATCGCAACGCGTTCCGCGGCACCGATCGCGCGGCGCTCGGCACGACCAACGTCGACTACTCGCTCGCGCTGTTCGAGCAGTTCCAGACGCTGCGCACATATCGCCCCACGCGATTTGCGATCGATCCGCGCGGCTTCGAAGTGCACGTCACCGGCGTCGCCGGATATCGCGAAGAGAAGATCGACCTCCCGCCGTCATGGCTGCGCGGATTCGGACAGTTGCAGGCCGCGACGACGCTCCCCCACTCGCGCGTCGAGGTGCCGGTGGAAGCGCTCTACTCGGTGCTCGCCCACTTGAAGCGGCATCGCGAAAAGAGCGGCCCGCGCAGCCTGCGTTTCGTGCTCACGCCGAGCATCGCGTCGTGCTCGATCCGTGGAACATTTCCATCCCCTGCCGCGGCACGCGCTACGACGGCGAACAGGCGACCGAGATCAAGGTGTGGGGACGCCGCCGGCTGCTGACGCTCGCACGCGTGCTGCCGCTCGCCGATCGCATCGAGGTTGCGCTCCTCGGCTCGGGCTTGCCGAGCATCTGGTGCGTCTCGATGGGCAACATGCAGCTCACGCTCGCGCTCTCCGGCTGGACGGCGAACGATTGGACGAGCGGCACGAACGTCGATCTGCTCGGTGTGCCGCCGCACGCGGCTCCCGATTCGGTGAACAGCGTCGCGTCGTGGATGCAGAACGCGCGGCTGGCGACGCTGGCGCAGATCGCGAGCGCGACGCAACTCGACACGCGCGAAACGGCCGGCGCGCTGTACGCGCTGGCGAGGCGCGGTCATGCGATGTACGACTTTGCGAGCGGCGTCTATCGCTATCGAGAAGCAATGCCGTTCGCACTGACCGCGGACGTCGTCGGCAGCGACAGCCCGGAGCTCGCCGGCGCGCGCGAGATGCACGCGCGGCATGCCGTGTCGATCCAGAGATCCGAGGTGCTCGACGCAAAGCGCACGCTGTACGTCGCGAAATGCGACAACACGTCGTGCGAAGCGATTCTCGATCCAGATCGCCGCTTCGTTCGTGCAAAGTGCACCTGCAATTACTTTCACAAATACCGGATGCGCTCCGGCCCATGCCGTCATCTGCTCGCGCTGCGGCTCGAAACCGAGCGTGCATTGAAGAACGAAGCGTTTCTTCGTTCGCTGTCCATTGGAACGTAAACAGGAAAGGAGAAACGAACGAAGGAGTGCCGAGGATCAACGACTGCGGAGGAGAGCGAGCCCTGACATGCCGCGATGTTCCGTCGCGGCGGAGATTACCCGCCCATACCTCCCCACAACCGATGTTCTTTTGGCGCCTTCAGCTACCTACAGCACTTCACTAAGCCGACCTGAAAGGTCTGAAGTGCGTAGGTAGCCCGGCGCCCGAGTGATCGGCCGTGGTCCAGGAGAGAAGTCGCAATCCGCAGTCGTTGATCGTCTGTACTCCAGTCGCAATCGAACATGACATCAGGAAGGGTGATCCGCTGTGCGTCCTGCGGGGCGCGAAATCGCCTCGGCGGAGGCGCCGGCGTGAGCTACGTCTGCGGACGCTGCGGCGTCGCGCTGCGCGCCGCCCCGACGCTGTGGGAGCGCTTCAGACGGATGATCGGCCTCGAGACCGTCGTCATCGCTCCGGCCGCACCGCCGCCCGTGCAATCGGCGCCTGTTTCCACCGTCACACAACCGCCGCTGTCGAGCTGGCGTCAGCCCGCTGCCGCTCCCGCATCGCGCACGCCGGAAGCGCCGAACGCATACGCAGCGGGCGACATCCTCGGCCTGTCCGCCGACGAACTGCGCAAACGCGCGCTCAAAATCAATCCGTGGCGCACGCCATGGATCGGACGAACCGACACGATCCCGCCGCAGAGCGACGAGCGCACCGCGATCATCGATCGCGGCCTCATCCTGCGAGGCCTCCTGACGCAGGAGCAGCTGACGGAAATCCATCGCGTCGGCGACCTCTGGTCGAAATACCACGACGGCGCCGCACTCGCGACGTCGCGCGCGGCGAAAGCCGCCGATGCGGATGAGGAACAGCGCCGCAAAGAGAAGGCCGAGCTCAAGGCGCGGAAGAAAAAAGAAGCGGCCGAGCGCGCCGAACAGCGCCGCGCCGACGTCGCGCGGCGACACGCGGAAGACATCATTTTCGTCGGCGCCGGCGTGTCGTCCGGCATGGCCGACCGGCGCGCGAACATCGAGCGGCTGCAACTCCTCGCGCTTCCTCTCCTCGCCACACCCGCCGATCTCGCAACCGCGCTCGGCCTCACGATCTCGCAGCTGCGCTGGCTTTCGTTCCACAGCGAGGCGATGGAGCGGATGCACTACGTCAACTTCGAAGTCGCCAAGCGCAGCGGCGGCACGCGCGTGCTCTCCGCGCCGCACGCGAAATTGTCGGCGGCACAGCAGTGGATCCTCCGCGAGATCCTCGAGAAACTGCCGCTCGAGCCGCAGGCGCATGGGTTCGTGCGCGGACGCTCGACCGTCACGAATGCACGTCCGCACGTCGGCCGCGACCGCGTCGTGAATCTCGATCTCTCCGATTTCTTTCCGACGATTTCGTTCCGCCGCGTGCGCGGACTCTTCCGCACCATCGGTTATTCGCCCGCGGTGGCGACGCTGCTCGCGTTGCTGTGCACTGAAGCGCCGCGCCGGCCGGTGATGTACGACGGCGCGACGTATTGGGTGGCGATCGGTGCGCGTGCGCTGCCGCAGGGCGCCTGCACGAGTCCCGCGATCTCAAATCAGATCGCGCGACATCTCGATCGCCGCCTCGCCGGCATGGCTGAAAAGCACGGCTGGACGTATACGCGCTACGCGGACGACCTGACGTTCTCCGCCTCCGCGAACAATGGCGATTCCGTCGGGCGCCTGATGGCCAGCGTGCGCCACATCGTCGAAGAAGAAGGCTTCACGCTCAATCCGAAGAAGGGACGCGTGCAGCGGCGCGGCCGCCGCCAGACCGTCACCGGAATCGTGGTGAACGACAAGTTGTCGATCGCGCGCGAAGACGTGCGCCGGCTGCGCGCCATTCTGCACGGCGCGTCAAAGACAGGGCTCGCGGCGCAGAACCGCGAAAACATTCCGAATTTCGAGCTGTGGCTGCGCGGGAAAATCGCGTACGTGAAGATGGTCGATCCGGCCAAAGGCGCGCAGCTGCTGCGCCAGCTCGACTCCCTCGGCGCATGAGCTACCCGCTCGCAAAAATACCCGGTTCTCCCGGCGGAGTGACGACGTACTGCACGCACTGCCGCAACGCCATCGTGATCCCGCAGTGGTACGACCTCAATGGCTTTCTGGTCGAATGCCCCCGCTGTCACCGCTTCCACGGAAAACATTGGACCGCCGCCCGAATCGTGATGGCCGCGACCATCTTCGGCCCGATCACGCTGTTCTTCCTGCTCCGTCCCGCCGCCGCAATGCGAATGTTCGCCCTGTGGGTCGCCCTCTGGTTCGTCGCCGCGCCGCTCTACACAGCATTCGATCCGCCCAATGCCGCGGTCGAAATGCTGTGCCTCATCGTGCCGTACCTCCTCCCTCTGGGCGTCGCGATCTACGAAGTACGCCGCCACGAAAAAGACCTGCGCGAAGGCCGCGTGTACGAAGCGGTCGCGCGCTGGTAGGGCAAGTCTTTAGCGGAGCGGCGCAGTTCACGTATTCTTCGGGAAATGAGAAAACTCGTTCTGCTTCTGCTCCTGACCGGCTGCGCGAGCGCGCCGCGGCTCCACGAAGGCTGGAACCGCATTGAAGGCGGCCCCGGCACCGGCTGTTCGGCTCCGGCCTCGGACTTTGCATTCTTCGCGCGCCCCGGTGATCCGAAGAAGCTCGTCGTTTATCTCGATGGAGGGGGTGCGTGCTGGAACGAGCAGACCTGCACCACCGAGCCGGAGTACGACCCGGCGGTCGACGACAGCGACGATCCGTCGAAGCGCTTCCGCCGCGGCATTTTCGCGCTCGACGATCCGCGCAATCCGATTCGGGGTTTCACGATCGTCTCGATTCCGTACTGCACCGGCGATGTCTACATGGGCACACGCACTGTCACGTACGCGGGGAAAGAGATCCGTCACATGGGGGCCGCCAATGCGGCGCGGGCACTGGAATGGACGTTCGCCGCCGTACGCGATCCGGAGGTCGTTTTCGTCTATGGCTTGAGCGCCGGCGCCATCCCTTCACCTCTTTTCGCCGCACAGATCGCGAAGCGGTTTCCGCGCGCACGCGTGGTGCAGCTCGGCGAGGGCGCGGGAGCGTACCGCTCTGCAGAGGTGCCGCGCGTCATGACGCAGTGGGGAGCTGCGTCGAAGACGTTCGAGCAGCTCTATATCGATGCACACGCCACGTCGCCGCGCGTCACGTTTGCGCAGTTCAACAACGCCAACGACGCCGTTCAGAGCGGGTTCCTCTATCTCCTCGGCACCCCGGCCGAATCGCTGCCGCCTCTCCTGCTTCAGAACCACGCCGACATCCGGGCGGCCGTCCCGCAGTTCCGCTCCTACACCACCGCGGGCGACGAACACGTCCTGCTTCCGCGCGA
>DASVUA010000548.1:0-3472 GCA_036387295.1 Thermoanaerobaculia bacterium
ATCGCGGACTCGGACCGGCGATCGTCATCGTCGGCGACCGCGGTGCGATTCGCGGCGACGCGCTGACGAACCTCGTCGTCTGCGAGCGCCTAGCGATTCCGATCTACGAGCTGCGCGAAACGGATGACGTCGAGACCGCGCTCGCACACATCGCCGACGCCGATCTGCTCGTCGACGCGATCTTCGGCACCGGCATGAATCGCGCGCCGGAAGGGGTGCACGCGGAAGTGATTCGCGGCATCGCGGAGCTGCGCATTCCGGTGCTCGCGGTCGATCTGCCGAGCGGTGCGAATGCCTCCTCGGCGCAGCCGTACGAGCCGTGCATCCAGGCGGAAGTGACGGTGGCGTTCGCGGCCCCGAAGGTGTGTCACATCTTCGAGCCGGCCGCGCTCTACTGCGGCGAAGTGATCGTCGCCGACATCTCGATTCCGGAGATCGCGGTGGGCGACGAAGCGGTCACGCTCGCGCTGATCACGCCGCGCGACGTGCAGCCGCATGTCGCGCCGCGTCTCGCGGCGACGCACAAAGGAACCTACGGGCACGTCGCGATCATCGCCGGGTCGCCGGGACGCAGCGGCGCCGCGGTGATGGCCGCACGCGGCGCGATCCGTGCGGGCGCGGGACTCGTTTCCGTGATGACGGATGCGGAAACCGCGAAGCTCGTGCACGCCGGCTCGATCGAATCGATGACGTACTCCGGCGACGATCTGCAGGCCTTTCTCGCGAACAAGTCGGCCGCGCTGATCGGTCCCGGCCTGGCAGACGATGTAGACGCGTACGAAAGAACACGCGCGCTGGTGAGTGCGATCGAGCTGCCGCTGGTGATCGATGCCTCGGCGCTGAACGCGTTCGCATCGCGCGCCGACGAGCTGAATCCGCGCGCGCTCCCGCGCATCATCACGCCGCACCCCGGCGAGCTCGCGCGCCTCGTCGGGGGCGACGCGCACGCCATCAACGCCGACCGCATCGCCGCCGCACGCGACGCGGCGCGCATCACAAATTGCGTCGTGGTGCTGAAGGGCCATCAGACGCTCGTCGCCGAACCCGACGGCCATGTTTACGTGAACCCCACCGGCAATCCCGGCATGGCCACCGGCGGCATGGGCGACGTGCTCGCGGGACTCGTCGCGGCCCTGCTCGCGCGCGACACCGATCCTCTCGACGCCGCCTGCGCCGCCGTCTACCTGCACGGCCTCGCCGGCGACCTCCTGCGCGACGAAATGGGCGACACCGGCCTCACCGCCATTGACGTAGCAGAGAAAATCCCCGCCGCTATTCAAAGCGTGCGTTAACGGTGTGGAGTGCGGCGACGTCAGTCGCCGCTCTCACTCGCGGCAGCGTCAGCTGCCGCAAAGAATTCAGAGACTGCCGAACACGCGAATGCGGAGGCTCTCGCCTCCGCGAGTCAGAGCGGCGACTGGCGTCGCCGCACTCCACACCGTCAGGTGCCGAGTACCAGGCCGCCGTCGACGGAGAGGACGGCGCCGTGGATGAATTTCGCGGCGCTGCTGGCGAGCCAGACGTAGGCGTTGGCGATGTCGGACGGGTCACCCATTCGTCCGAGAGGCGTTCGGGCGGTGAGCGTGTCGAGGACTTTGGATGGGACGGCGTTCGCCATGCTCGTCTCGATGAACCCGGGGGCGACGCAATTCACGCGGATGTTGTAGCGGCCGAGCTCGCGCGCCCACGTCTTCGTGAAACTGATCACACCCGCTTTCGTCGCGGCGTAATTCGTCTGGCCGAAGTTTCCGTAGAGGCCGACGATCGACGAAGCGTTGAGGATCACGCCGCCGCCGTTGCGAATCATGTGCGGCGCGACGGCGCGCGTGCAGAGAAAGACGCCCTTCAGATTGACGTTCAGCACGGCGTCGAACGTCGCGTCATCCATCGTCGAGACGATCTCCCCGTCTTTCCACTTCACGAGTTGCGCGTCGCGGACGATGCCGGCGTTGTTCACCAGCACGTCGATGCGGCCATGTTGCGCGACGACCTCCGCCGCTGCCCGTTCGACAGCCTCCGCCTGCGTCACGTCGACCGCCGGCAGATCCCACACCACTGCCTTCGCCCCTTCGCGCTCGAATGCGGCGACAGTCGCGCGTCCGATATCGCCGGCGCCTCCGGTGACGATCACGATCCGGCCGTCGAGGTCGAGGTTCATCCGTGGAGTGGCGCCGCCGCTACACCGGAATCCCGCAGAGGCCGAGCACGACCGCCGCGAGGAGCCGCGCCTCGACCGGTTTCGGCAGCACGAGCTTCACGTGATCTTCGTCGAGCATTTCGCGCACGTAGGAGGGGAGCTTTCCGGTCACGACCACCGTGGCGACGAACAGCTTGTGTTTGGCGATGTGATGGAGCACGTCGAAGCCGCTGCTGTTCTCGAGCACGAGATCGAGCACGAGCCCGCAGTAGCGCTTCTGGTCCAGGAGTGCGGTGGCGTCGGCCGCGTTGTTGGTGCTTTCGACCGTGACGTCATAGGAGGACAGCACGGCGCGCAACGCGTCGACGACAGCCGGTTCATCATCCACGATCAGTATGGAGCGGTCCACGGCGGGATGATCGCATGAAGAATGCAGGAGCGGAATCGCCTCACGCGGCGCGATACACTTCCCGGCGGCAAAAGGAGCGCGCATGTTCAAACGACTCGCGAATGTTTTCCGCGGTTTCTTCGGACTCTTCATCACCGGCATGGAACGCCGGAACCCCGAGGCACTGCTCGAGGTGGAGAAAGAGAACCTGCGCAAGCAGATCGCAAACTACAACCAGGGACTCGCGGCGCACGCCGGACTCTCCGAGCGGCTGATGACGCAGGTGCGGAAGCTGGAGACCGAAGAGCGCGACCTCCGCGCGAAAGCGACCGCCAATCTGCGCGCCGGCAACCGCGACGCGGCCGGCAACTACGCGTTGCGGCTGCAGACCGTGCAGCGTGAGCTGACGGAGAACCGCACGCAGCTCGAATCGGCCGAGGCGACGTACAAAGAGCTCATCAAAGCGCGCGACGTCTCCATCAAAGCAGCGCAGACGAAAATCGAAGCGCTCAAGAGCTCCCTCAACGATCTCAAGATCAAAAAAGCGACCGCCGAGCTCACCGAAATGGCGTCCGGCATGATCAGCTCCATCGGCGGCTCCGGCGACACGCTCGACCGGCTGCACAAGATGGTGGAAGAAGAGCGCGAGCAGGCCGCAGGCCGCGCCCGCATCGCGCGCGACTCGCTGAGCACCGCCGACATCTCGATCAAAGAAGACGAACAGCGGGCGCTGACCGAAATGGCCCTCGCCGACTTTGCCGCCGCCGAAGGCCTTTCCATCGATAACGGACAGAGCACGCCCGCGACCGAAAGCGTGAAATCGATGGGACCGGCGACGACGGAGTAGCACGTTGGCGTTGGGCTTTGGGCGTCAGGCGTTTGGGGCTTTTCGCCTGGGCCGCACTCGCTGCAGCGCATCCGAATCGCGAAACACCCCAAAAGCCCAA
>DASVUA010000549.1:0-5227 GCA_036387295.1 Thermoanaerobaculia bacterium
CTGACCCAGGCCAGCACACGGTTTTCGACGTATTCGGAGAGCGTGTCGACGGTGACGAATCCCTGCTCGTTGCGCGGCGCAGCACAGCGCAGGCCGTCGATCACCGCCGAGGTGAAGACGCCGTTGCGCAGCAGATCGTCGTCGTATGCGTACTCCCCCGCCGCCGCGGCGGAGAACACCACCTGGCCGCTCACTGATCCGAGGGCGCGCATCAGGCCGGCGGCGGAGCGAGGATCGGGAAGCCCTTCACGCGTGTTCGTCACCAGACGCTGCCGGCAGGCGTCGAGCAGAATGAGCGATCGCGGCACGTCTGCCTCCGCAACGATCTCGCGGATCTTCGTCTCCGGCACCGCCGTTTCGCGATCGCGCAGCAGAGAGCTTTCGGTGAGCAGGTATTGTGTGCCGTTTTCGCTGATCCCATGCGTCGCGAACGCCACGATCAGCAGGCCCTGCGCGCCCACCGCCGCCGCCTGCGCGCGCAACAGCTTCAGTACGTCGGCATGCCGCGCGGTCTTTACCGAAGCACCCGCGGCCACGAGTGCTTTCAAGCGATCGCCCGATTCCTTCTTCTGCGGTGCGCCTGACAACGCGAGGATCACGCTGCGCGGCTCGACCAGGCGCGGGTTGCCATCGATGGCGAGCACGTATGCGAGGTCGATGGCGTCATCCACCGCGTACCGCACCTCGGCCAGAGTGTCGTCGTCAGGAAACTCGCGCACTCCGACGAACAACGCGGCAGAATCAGCCGCCGCGACCGGCGCATCCGCCGCCGTCGCGTCGACACCCACGGGACGCACGCCGGCAATGAGTCCGGGTGCGGCAAAGAGAGCCGCCACAAAGATGATGAGAAGTTGTCTCAGAGGTGCCAATTCTGCACTGAAATCACTCCCCGTGCAGAGGGAGGTTTCCTGAACCACCGCCTGCTGTTCCTCTTGTGCGCTCTGCTCGCCGCGGGCGTCGTCGATGCGCAACCCGCCGGACGGCGTCGCGCGCTCCTCATCGGAATCAACGACTACACCGCCACGCGACTGGGGACGAGAACGCGGCCCGGAACGCTTCCGCCGCGCGACTGGCCGAATCTCGCCGGCACCGTCAACGACGTCACCGCGATTCAGGAAATGCTGGTGCTCGTGTACGGCTTCGAGCGGCGCGACGTCATTACATTGACGGACCAGAACGCGACGCGCGCTGCAATCCTGCAGAGCATCGAGCAGCACCTCATCAACCCGGCCGCGAAAGGCGATGTGCTGTTGTTTTACTTTGCCGGACATGGCTCGCAGGTCCGCAACTCGCTTTCCGACGAGCCGGACAAACTGGACGAATCGCTCGTTCCGGCCGACTCGCGCGCGGGAGCGCCCGACATTCGCGATAAAGAGCTGCGGCCGCTGTTCAACCGGATGCTCGACCGCGGTGCGCGCCTGACGGTGGTTCTGGACAACTGCCACAGCGGCTCGGGCGCGCGCGGGCTCGCCACCGGCGCACGCCCCCGCGGAATCCGCCGCGATCCGCGCGACGTGGCGGACGCGAAACAGGGGGGCCCGCGGCCGGAAGACCGCGGCGCACTGGTGCTGGCGGGCGCGCAGGATTTCGACTCTGCCTGGGAGACGCGCGACGCCGAGGGCAGAATGCACGGCGCGTTTTCATGGGCACTGATTCGGGCGATGCGCGACGCCGGCGCGGGAGAGCCGGCGCTCGACACATTCCTGCGCGCACAGGCTCGACTGCGCGCCGAAACCCCGTATCAGGAGCCGGTCATTGCCGGAAATGCGCAGGCGCGCCTCAGTCCATTTCTCGGCACGCGCGCCGATCGTGCAGGCGAACGCGCCATTGTGGCGGTAGAAAAAGTGCGTCCGGACGGAACGATCGTCCTTCAAGGCGGCTGGGCCAATGGACTGTCGGTCGGGAGTGAACTGCGCGTCGTCACCGAGCGCGAGATCACCGTGCGGTTGCGGGTCACCGCCATCCAGGGCCTCGGTCAGAGCGAAGCGCGCGTCGAGCCGGGGCGTGCGCTTCCGCAAGCCGTCCGTTCCGGTGCGCTGCTCGAAATCGTCGGCTGGGCCGCACCGCCCGGACGTCCGCTGCGCGTCTGGGCGCCGCGCGTCCCAGGCGGCGCCGGAAACATCCAGCTCGTCGCGCGGAAATTCGCCGCGGCCGCCGCGAAACGCGGCGTGCGCTGGATCGCCGATCCGCTCGACGTCACCCCCACGCACCTCATCCGGCGCGGCGCCGCCGGATGGGAGCTCCTCGGCCCGAACGGAACGCTCGAAGCGCTCGGAGGCGACGTCATGGCCGCCGCGGCAATCGGACGCATCCCCGCCGGCGCGTCATTGTTCGTCCAGTTCCCCGCCCCTGCCGCATTGATCGAAGGCATCGGCATCGGACCGGGAACCGATCGCGAAGGGATCGATCCGGTCGCACGCGCCGAAGACGCCGATTACATCCTCTGCGGCCGCCTCTCGCCCGCGCGCCGCCTCGAATACGCGTGGGTCCGCCCCGCCGTCAAGGCAACGGACCGCCGCAACAGCGGCTTGCCGACGCGCACCGCGTGGATTGAAGAGGACGGCCGCGACAACACATTGCGCGATTCCGTTTCTTCATTGCGCGACGCCGTGCTGCGCCTCAGGAGAATTCATGCGTGGCATCTCCTCGAATCGCCTGCCCGCGCGCGGTATCCGTACCGTCTCGCATTGAAGCGCCAGCGCGACGGCGCACTGGTGAAAGACGGCGCGATCACCGGCAGCGAGCGATACAGCCTCCTCTTGCGCGCCGCCGCAATGCCGCTGCCGCCGCGCGTGCCGCAGCGATACATCTACGTGTTCACAATCGACAGCCACGGCAGGAGCGTGCTCCTTTTTCCTCGCAGCGGATCGGTGGAAAACAGATTTCCGCTCGCCGCTCCCGCACCGCCCGAGATCGCGCTGGGCGCCGCGACGGCGTTCGAAGTCGCGCCGCCGTACGGCGTCGACACCTATTTTCTGCTGACGACCGACGAACAGCTTCCGAGCCCCTGGATTCTGGAATGGGATGGTGTGCGTGCGGCCGGCGGCCAGCAGCCGACCGCGCTCGAGCAATTGCTCATGCTCACCGGATCGGCTGGCCGCGCGCCGATGCTGACGACGCCGTCCAGCTGGTCGCTGGAAAAACTGGTGCTCGAAGCGGTGACGCCGAGAAAAGTGAAGGAATGACGCCCCAAAGTGTCTGCGGCCGTGTCTTTGAAGAGGACCTTCTCTCCGCCCGGCCGCAGCCGGTTTCACTCGAGGCACTCACAACGTGTGTCGGCGGGGAGGAGGTCCTTCTGCGCCACATGCGCCGGCAGGCGGTGTCTATCGGTGTGTGAAACGCTGCGTTGCCCTCTCGCTCGTCGCACTCCTCCTCTCGTGCTGCGACGTGGCGCCCGGCGGACAACCCGCGCGCAATGACCATCGCCGCGGCGTGCGGATCCCCGGCCTCACGACGCCGCAGACGCGAACCTCGTTCGTGCGAGAGGAATCGGCGGCGCTCTTCGTCGGCGTGCGCGAATTCATCGACGCGCCGCTGGCGGGCGTCAGCTACACGGTCGATGACGCGGTCGATCTCGCGTACGTATTCGCGTTCGAGCGCAAAGTGGGCCTCGTCGAGCCGCACCGTGTCGTGCTCGCGCTCAGCGGGATTCCGCGCAAGACAGAATCGCAGGACCGTCTGCAGAAACTCGTCGCGGCCGGCGCGGTCGTGAAAACCGCCACGCTCGAGCACATCCTCGGCGCGCTCGAACAGCAGACGCGCGCCGCCGGCAACAACGGCCTTCTCATCCTCTCGTTCGCCAGTCACGGCTTCACCCGCGACGGCGTTCCCTACGTCCTCAGCGCCACCTCGCATCAGGAAGATCCGGCGTCCTCGATCTCGGCCGCAAAGGTGCTCGACATCGCCTCCACCTCGCGCGCGCAGCGTTCGCTGATCTTCATCGACGCCTGCCGCGAGCGCGTCGGAGGGGCGCGCGGCGCGAGCGGATCGCCGCCGCCTCCCGCGGCCGTGGTGGACGCCATGTCGCGCGCCGTCGGCCAGGCGGTCTTCTATGCCGCCGCGCCGGGCTATTACGCGTACGAGGACGAACGGGCTCGCAACGGCGTCTTCACCAAAGCCGTCATCGAAGGCCTGCTGGTCTGCAATGCGCGCACGGTTCAGGGCCTCGTCACCGTGGGGACGCTGGCGGAGTTCGTCGAAGAACGCGTGCGGTCATGGGTTCACAAATACCGCGATCCGGCGGCGCTCCGCGCAACACAGGTGAGCATGGACACCGGAGTTCGCTTGATGCCGCTCTCGTCGTGCACGCGTCCGCCGTCTCCTCTCGAGGCGAGAGCCGCCGGTTCGACGATCGTCGCGCGCGGTGTCGATGGGGCGGAGCTCTGGCGCCGCGAGACCGACGAAGCCGTCGGGCTTGCGGCCGTCGCCGATCTCGACGTCGACAGCACGAACGAAGTCGTCGCCGCCGCCGGCAACACCATCTCCGCCTACGACGCGCTCGGCGTGCGACTGTGGTCGGTCGATCTCGCGATGCCGGTCCGCAGCTGGAAGGCGGAACATCTCTTCACGAAACGGAAGCGGCAGATCGTCGCCGTCACGGAAAGCGGACGCGGTTCGGCTGTCTCGCTGATCGACGCGGACGGGACGCTCCTCGCCGCGTTCAGCTACCCGCGAAAGCTGCAGCACGTGCTGGTCGATCAGCTCACCAGCAGGCATGAGCGCAAAGTGATCGTGTCGTCATCCGACGGTCAGGTCTTCCTGCTCGATCCGCGAAAAGAGCGCCGCCGGCTGCCTCCCTACCTCGGCGTCCTCGGCGCCGGTGCGGAAGAGTGGCGCGGCTCGGTTCTCTCATCCACGGTGACGCGCCTGTCGGTCATCGACTACGACAACGATGGCAAACGCGACATCGCGCTGGCGACGCCGGCAGGCCGCATTTACCTCGATTTCGAAGGGAAGATCATCGCCACGACCGGCAGCGCGAGATTTCACCTGCACGCGCCGAAAGCTGAGAACTGAGCGTCGCGAATGCCGGCCGTTTCTCGCGCCAGACCGGCCGTTCTGCGGAGGCTGGCACTTTCCGTGTAGCACTGCCCGGGACGTGAGAGAGAGGCTGGGACGGACTCCTGCGCTCATCATCGGCGTCGGGCTGAATGCCCTCGGCGTCATGCGCAGTCTTGGACGCGAGGCGATTCCGCTCTACAACCTCAATGCGCAACGCGGCTATGTT
>DASVUA010000550.1:0-4383 GCA_036387295.1 Thermoanaerobaculia bacterium
GAAGTTGCGCTGATCGTCGGCGGCGAGCTGCGGTATCTCGAGCTCTCGGCCGCCCGTCTCGGCAGCGGCGCGGGGTGGGTGCTCGCGCTCGAAGACTCGACGCAGCTCGTGCAGGCGCAGAAGCTCGCGGCCTGGAACGAAGCGGCGCGCCGCATCGCGCACGAGATCAAGAATCCGCTCACTCCGATCCAGCTTTCCGCCGAGCGCATCGCGCGCAAGTTCCGCAACGGCGATCCCGATACGGCGCAGGCGGTCGAGCAGGGGACGAGGACCATCGTCGACGAGGTCACGCAGCTGACGCGGATGGTCGACGAGTTCGCGCGGTTTGCGCGGATGCCGGCCGTGCATCTGCGGCACGCACAACTCTCCGAGATCCTGCAGCAGGTCGCGACGCTCTACCGCGGCGTGAAGCCGGGGGTGACGATCGCGCTCGACGTTGCGCCGGACATCGAGCTGCTGATGGATCCGGAACAGATTCATCGCGCGGTCGGCAACCTGCTCAAGAACGCGGTCGAGGCGACCGAGAGCGGCGAGATCCGTGTCTCCGCGCGGCGCGCGCCGCACCGCGTGGTGATCGAAGTGGCCGATCCAGGCCGCGGCGTTCCCGACTCCGACAAGGACAAGCTGTTCCTCCCATACTTTTCGACGAAAGGCCGCGGCACAGGCCTCGGCCTGGCGATCGTGCATCGCATCGTGCGCGACCACGACGGACAAATCCACGTGCACGACAACAACCCCCGAGGCACGCGCTTCGAGATCGAGCTGCCCGCGTGAGGGCGCTGCGCGCGTTGTGGGTTATCTGCGCGCCGCGCAGGCGCGGAGGCGCTCAGGCGCGAGAGGCGCTTGGGTGGTCGTCAGCTCGATCACAGACATCGCAACCGCACCGACACCTGACAACCGACGACTAACAACCGACAACAACCCACCCCGACGACCGCACCACACACGACGACAAACCCATGGCAAAAATCCTGATCATCGATGACGAGCCCGCGATTCGTTCGACGCTCGCCGACATCCTCGGCGACGAGGGACACAAGGCCACGCTCGCGGAGTCGGGCGAGGAGGGGATCGCGCAGTACGCGCGCGACGAGTTCGATCTCATCCTGCTCGACCTCTGGCTCCCCGGCATGGACGGCCTGGCCGTCCTCGAACGCCTTCGCACCACCAGCGCGCCGCCGGTGATCATGATCTCCGGCCACGGCAGCGTCGACGCGGCCGTGAAAGCGACGCGCCTCGGCGCATACGACTTTCTCGAAAAACCGCTCTCGCTCGAGCGGGTGCTGCTGACCGTCAATCACGCGCTCAGCGATCGCCGCCTGCGCGAACAGGTGCGCGACCTGCGCCGCCATCTCACGCTCGAAGAGATCCTGATCGGCGAGAGCGACGTGATGAAGAAGCTCGAGCAGCAGATCCGCAGTGCCGCCCCGGCGGCGACGCGCGTGCTGATCACCGGCGAGAACGGCAGCGGAAAAGAAATCGTCGCGCGCACGCTGCATCGCATGTCGCCGCGCGCCGATCAGCCGTTCATCGACGTGAACTGCGCCGCGATTCCGGAGGAGCTGATCGAATCGGAATTGTTCGGCCATCGCAAAGGCGCATTCACCGGCGCGATCGACGACCGCAAAGGAAAGTTCGAGCTCGCCGACGGCGGCACGCTCTTCCTCGACGAGGTCGGTGACATGAGCCTCAAGACGCAGGCGAAAGTGCTGCGCGTGCTGCAGGAGCAGACGTTCCAGCGCGTGGGCGGGCAGCAGACGATCAAGGTCGACGTGCGCGTGCTCGCCGCGACGAACAAATCGCTCGAAGAAGAGATCGCGAACGGCAACTTCCGGAGCGATCTCTTTTACCGGCTGAACGTGATTCCGATCGAAGTGCCGCCGCTGCGTGCGCGCGGCGACGACATCGTGCTGCTGGCCGAGCACTTCCTCCGCCGCTTCGCCGCCGAAGCCGCGCAGCCGAAAAAGAAGTTGTCGGCGGGTGCGGCGTCAAAGCTGCGCGCGTATCACTGGCCGGGCAACGTGCGGGAGCTGCGCAACGTGATCGAGCGGCTCGCGATCCTCGTGCCTGCCGAAACGATCGACCCCGAGGACGTGCAACTCGGGCCCGCGCGCATCGAGCCGCCACCCGAAATCGCCACGAACCTGCCGCTGAAAGACGCGCGTGACGAGTTCGAGAAGCAGTACATCCTCGGCCGTTTGCGCGAGTTCGCGGGGAACGTTTCGCGCACGGCCGACGCCCTCGGCGTCGAGCGCAGCAATCTGTATCGCAAGTTGAATGCGTACGGCATTCGCGTCGAACGTCCTTAGCGGAAATAGGATTCAGGGGTGACGCGTTAGGCCCGATACAACGCGCTTGACAGGCAGCGCCGGGGTGACTAAAGTTCGCCTCCGCCGCCAGTCAGGGGCAGCAGTAACAAGCGGGAATAACTCAGTTGGTAGAGTGCAACCTTGCCAAGGTTGATGTCGCCGGTTCGAGTCCGGTTTCCCGCTCCAACTGATCATCAATCAAAGGGCCGCGAGCAATCGCGGCCCTTTCTGTTTTGATCCGCCAACCATTGCCACAGAGCAACAAAAAGGGGCGCCTTGCGGCGCCCCTTTTCGTTTGTGGTGCTTCGAATTCTCACGGCGTGCAGTTCACTCCCGTCACGCCGCTGACGGCGACGTTCGGGGCGTTGACGATCGTGAAGCAGGGCTGGCTCGGGCTGCCGTTGTTGGAGTTGATCGTGCCGCCGGTGACAGTGATCGGCTGACCCGAGGTATCGGTGAAGAGCGACGTGCTGGCGAAGATGCTGCCGAGGGCGACACCCGTCCCGGTCGCGACGACGCGGTCGAGGTGAACGCCGCGGCCGCCGGTGAACGTCGAGGGAGAAGGAGCAGACATGCTGAGATTCACGATCGACGTGTACATCGCCCAGCGCGTCGTATCCGACACCGTGCTGCTCACCGTGTTCGTGAACGTCACGTTGGGACCGCCGGTCAGATCGATCGTGTCGCCGGTGATGAAAAGCACGTCACGGCCGCCTGAGAGCGTGATCGGGCAGGCGAACTGGAAGCTCACCGTCGGACGGCTGTCCATGATCATCAGCGCCTGCTGCGGCGTGTTGGTCACCTGGATGGACGACGCCGCATCGAACACCATGCTTCCGTTGCGGCTCCAGTTCGCTTCCAGGGCCATCGTGCCGTCGCTGTTGTTGATGTCGACGTTCTGGAACGACACGCTGACACCGTCCATGTAGTACGCCTGCACGCGGCCGTTCGTCATCGCCACGTTCTTGATCGTGGCGGTGCCGTAGGCGCCGATGGTGATGCCGCCGCCGGTCACCTGAATGTCTTCGAACGTCACGACGTTCGTCGGGAGCGCAACCTGCCAGTTGAGAGCGTTGCCGCCCGTGATGACGAAGTTGCGGACGCGGTCGGTGGTCGGACCCTGCACGACCGAATAGAGCCGCTCGATGTGGAACGCCGTTCTCGTGCTGACGGTGTCGAGCTGCACGACCGGAGTCGTGATCCCGGCGCCGTTGAGCGGCGGGCGTGGCGGCAGCGAGCCGGTGGTCGGAGGAGTGATGCCGAAGAAGGCGTCGAAGCTCGCCCCCGCGACACCCTGACCGATGACCGTCTCGTTCTTCTTCAGCATCAGGCCGGTCTCACCGGTGTAGGTGCCGGAGAGAACGAAGATCGTCGCCCCCTCGACGCGGCTGTTGCTCGCCGCATCGAGACGCTTCCACGGCTTGAGCAGCGAGCCGTCGCCGCCGACCGCCGCGTTGTCATCGACGAAGTAGAGCACCGGGCCGCTCATCGTGATGGTGAGGTTCGCCGTGGTGCACTTTGCGTTGGCCGCGGTGCCGTCGCACACGGTGTACGTCATGCTGTCCGAGCCGACGAAATGTGGCGCAGGCGTGTAGGTGAAGGTGCCGTTCGGCTGTCCCGTTGCCGTATCGGGGTAATACGCGAACGTCGCGCCGCTGTCGGTTCCGGCAAACGACTTCACGACCAGCGGAGTGCCGGCGGCGGGCGTCGGATCGGTGATGCCGGCGAGCAGGCCGTCGGCGAACGCGCTGACGGTGAGCTGCATCTGCGGCAGCGTCGTGTATGTCCGGTTCGGCACGATCGGGGTGAGCGCACCAGGTGCGACGACCGTGATCGTGAACGTACTCGTGGACACCGAGTCGAGCAGGCCGTCGTTCGCCTTCACGGTGATGTTCGCTGAGCCGGTCTGGTTCGCCGCAACGGTGTAGGTCAGCGTTCCGTTCGTACCGATCGCCGGCGGCGTCGAGAAGAGCGATGGATTGGTGTTCGAGGTGGTGATGTACGTGACGGTTCCGAACTCGAACGGGCCTGCCGACCCGACCGAGAAGCCGCTCACGCTGAAGGGGCTGTTCGT
>DASVUA010000551.1:0-1960 GCA_036387295.1 Thermoanaerobaculia bacterium
AGCACTGGCGTCCGGATCGTCGGTAGCAGGCCAGCGAGGTCGGGGAGCTGCGTCGGATACGCGCGCACGTAGCGCATCGACTCGGCTAACCGCTCGCCCTCGTAGGCCGAGAGGTAGTCCTCGCGTGCGGCGTCGGTCGGCCTGTATCGCTCGAGCTTCTTGATCGCCGCCGTGACGATCTGTCGCCCGTCGACGTGGCGGTACGGCTCGAGGTCGGGGGCCTCGACCCACTCCTTCAGCAACCCGCCCAGCTGCAGCGGAACTGCCGCGCCCCCGCTCCCGACCACGAGGCTGCGCAGCCGCCCCGGGCGGAGGGCCGCGGCGAAGAGCGCGGCACTGGTGCCGATGTCGGGGCCGACGACGTGTGGCTGCTCCAGCCCGAACGCGTCGGCAAGGCGCACAACGAACTCGCCCATCGCGCGCGAGGACATGAGCGCGTCGCGGCGCTCGGAGTGTCCGAAGCCCGGGAGGTCGACCGCCACGAGGTGCGCGTGCTCGGCGAGCCGCGACCACGCCGGCTCGAACGCGTACAGGCTCTCCGGCCACGGGCTGAGGAGGAGGGCATGCGCACCTCGCCTTGGGTCCTCACTCTCGGCGTAGCGGATGGATAGCCCGTCAACGGTACGGAATTGCGGCTGGATAGACGTGTGCAACGAGACGGTCATGGGTTCATTCCTCCCGATCACACCGCCATCAGATGCCTGCCCGCTGTTTCCTTGCGTAACTTCTGATTGAGTCATGGTGTCCTCCTTTTGAGTAGTTTTGGATTTTTTTGGTTTGTGCGTGGCCGAGCCAACTAGCGTAGCGATCGAAACGCGGCACGGATCTCCTCAGATAAGAGCTGCGGCTGTTCCCACGCCGCGAAGTGTCCGCCTTTGTCCACTCGGTGATATACGAGCGACCTGCCCTTCAAGCCGTGGCTTCACTCCGCGTGAATTCAGCGGCGTGCAATTTCACGAAGTCGTACATGCTCGTCGGGGTCTTGCCGGTGAGCTTAAACAGGTCATCCGTCATGCGGTCATACCGCCCCTGCGCGTGAAGTTCGGCCATCACCGCCACGTGGTTGACGAGGTGCGTCGGCACCCCAAACTTACGAAGCGTATCAACCCACCCGGAGAGCGGCACGTTACGATAGCGGATCGTTCGACCGAGTGCCTCGGAAAACGCGCGCGCATAGTGATCCAGATCGGCCGACTCAAATCCGGTCAGATTGTAAACATGACCAATGTGCGAGCCAGGGTCGTCGAGGATCACGGAAACGGCGCGCGCCACATCAACAGCCGAGATAGGCGAGGTCTTGCTGTTACCCAGCGGCAACGCCAGTTCATCGCTGTCCCGGACGCCAGCAGCGGCGAGACGCAGAAAGAAGCTCTCGAGGAACACCGTCGGCCGCACTGTGACGACCGGCAGCCCCGACCACGCCAATGCCTGTTCCGCAAGCCAGTGCAGTTTGTGCTGCGGGCTCGGGGTGGTCTCGGTGATGCTCATCTGCGTCACCGTCATCTGCGACATATTCACGAAGGCCTCGACCCCGTGGTGGCGCGCCACCGCGGCGACGTTAACCGTGGCTTCGAGATAAGCCGCCGAGACCGACATTCCGAAATAGATGCGCGCAACACCTTCGATCGCGCGGTGCATCGAGGCAAGATCGGTCAAGTCGCCCTGCACGACCTCGGCACCGAGCTGGCGCAGACCTTCAGAGCGTTCATCCTCCCGCCGGACCAAGGCGCGCACCTTATGCCCCTTGGCGAGCAGCATTGCGGTGAGGTGGCGGCCGATAGCACCGATATCGCCGGCCGCTCCGGTTACGAGGATTGGGCTGTCATGTGTGGATTTCATCGTCATATCATTTACCTTCTTGTCGCTCGTTGCGAAGACGTATCTGTTTGCGTGATCAACCGAACGTGAACGCGAAAGCCTCCACCCCGGAATCCAGAAACTCGATCTCGAACTGTCGATC
>DASVUA010000552.1:0-8042 GCA_036387295.1 Thermoanaerobaculia bacterium
ACGCGAATGCGTCCGCTGCGGACGATGTGCAATGCGCGATTGGCGTTTCCTTCCTGAAGAATCACGTCGCCAGGAGTGAAGTGCGAAGGGTGCAGCGCGCGTCGCAGATGGTCGAGCTCGGCATTATCGAATTCGACGAACAGAGGCACTTTTCTCAGGAAATCGTCTTCAGGCACGCGGCCCTCCGTTTTGCGGTATCATTATCGCCATCCAAAAAAGTAGATAGTAAGACGCTTCCCGCGTTGCGCCGCAAGAGTAGCTCGGGAGACGAGGTCCATTCAACGTGGGGTCCAACAAGGAGATCTGATGGACGGACTGCTGCGATCGCTCATTAAAACAGTGCGACGTCGCCTGCGCGCGGACGAAGAAGTCACGGTGGAAGCGGTGACGAAAGAGCTCGGCTACACGCGCCAATACATCTCCGGCCGCTTTCACCGGATCACGGGACGCCTGCTCAGCCATTTCCTGAAAGAGAAGCGGCTCGAGAAAGCGGCTCGCCTGCTCAAGGGCGGCAACGTCCGTGTCTCCCACGTCGCGCGCCGCTGCGGGTTCGACTCCGAGAACTACTTCCGCCAGCAGTTCCGGTTGCGATACGGAATGTCGCCGCGTCAGTTCCGCGTGCACGGCACACTCCGCACCTCGCCGCGCCGGCAACTGGCGATGACCGCGGCAACGGCCTAGCGACGGGACCGGCAGGGCGTCGTCCTATTGTTCTGCTTCGGCGGCGTCGAACAGCTGCTGCAAGCGTGTCGTCACGTCGCCGCGGCGGCTGTTGCGGATCACTCGGCCATCGATTTCCGACACCGGCATCACCCCTTGCGTGGTGCTGGTGATGAAGGCCTCGTCGAGATCGAACAGCTCGGCTTCGCGTAACGGACGCTCGTCGACACGGATCTTCGCCCGCAACGCGAGGCCGATCACACGATCGCGCACGATCCCGGGCAGGATGTGCTCGTCGGCCGGATGCGTGATCACGGCGTTGTTTTTGACGGCGAAGAAATTCGAGCTCGCGCCTTCACGCACAAAGTCGGCGGCGAGCAGGATTGCTTCGTCGGCATTGGCACGCTGCGCTTCTTTCTTCGCCAGCGCGTTCGCGAGCAGGTTGACCGATTTGACGTCGCAGAACGTCCAGCGGCGGTCTCGCGTGGTGATGACGCGGATGCCGCGCTCTTTCTTCGCGGCATCAGGAAACGTGAAGCGGCGCGTGTAGGCGACGACGGTCGGTTCGAGATCTTCCGGCCAGAAGTGCGCACGCGCTCCTTCGCCGCGGGAGACCTGCACGTAAAGGATGCCGTCGTCGAATTCGGTGCGCGCAAGCAGCTCGCGCGCGACCTCGGAGAACTCGCTTCCGTTCCACGGCGACCGGATCTCGAGCTGCCGCAGCGAACGCTCCATCCGGCGGTAGTGATCGGTGAGAAAGACGGGCCGCTTCGCGACGAACTTGAAGACTTCGTACACGGCGTCACCGAACTGGAATCCACGATCTTCGACGCCGAGGACACGCTCGTCCGTGGTGGTGAAGCGGCCGTTGAAATAGAGGACGTCAGGCATCGGGGGGCATGATACTCAGACGCTGACCGCTTTGATGATCACGACGGTACGGTCGTCTTCCTCTTCTCTCCCCCACTTCGCGACGCGGGCGAGCACTTCCTGGCCGATCTCCTGCGAGGTGCGGTTGCGGTTGGCCTTCACGAGGCGCACCAGACGGTCGGTGCTGAACTCGCGGTCTTTCGCGTCGTGCGCTTCGATGATGCCATCGGTGTACATGCAGAGCAGGTCGCCCGGCCGCAGTTGCGCGAAGCCGCGCGTGTAGGTGGCGTCGGGTGTGGGGCCGAGGACCGGCCCGCCGTTGCGCAGAAATTCGACCTTCCCGTTCGCATGGAGCAGGAACGGCGCGTTGTGCCCTGCATTGCAGTAGATGAGAATTCCGCCGGTCTCGAGCTCGCCGTAGAAGAGCGACACGAACTTCGTGGTGAGACGTCCGCGGTGGATGATGTGATTCAGCTTCTCGAGCGTTTTCACGATCTTGAAATCGCGGTCGGTCGCCATCCGCAGCCCCATGTAGACGTCGCGCACGATGAGCGCGGCGGGAAGGCCGTGGCCGGAACCGTCGGCGATCGCGACGCCGAGGATGTTGTCCGAGACCGGGATGTAATCGTAGAAATCGCCGCTGACCACTTCGGCCGCCACGGTGCGGCCCCAGATGTCATAGCCGGCGTACTGCGGGATGCGCGACGGCAGGATCGACTGCTGGATGCGTTGCGCTTCGACGATCAGCGATTCGTACCACTGCGTGCGGATGCGCTGGTTGATCGCGTAGCGAATGAGGTTGAGCGAGAACAGGATGTCTTCGCGCCCGAGCTCCGCCGCGACGTTGAAGGCGATGATGTAGTCTTCGTCGCCGACCGAGATCGCACAGAACCGCTGCGCGCCGAGCTGCTTTTCGAGCACGGGATCGAACCCCGGGTCGGTCGGATCCATGACGACGATCCCGTTCTCGGTGACGAGCTCGATCGGTTTGTAGCTCTTCGGTACATCGATGCCGAGCTGCCCTTCCTG
Organism: Thermoanaerobaculia bacterium; assembly: GCA_036387295.1. Taxonomy (GTDB): domain Bacteria; phylum Acidobacteriota; class Thermoanaerobaculia; order Gp7-AA8; family Gp7-AA8; genus QHVT01. Next base: position 2,560 of record DASVUA010000552.1, read on the forward strand.
CGACTCGCCGAAGCGCGCCATCAGCTCGTACGAATCGTCGCGCAGCCGGTAGACGCGGCCGCCGGTGATCCCGAGCTCGTCGCGAAAGTTGGTGGCAATCGTCTCGGAGATCTGCGCCACGTCGGCAGTCGTGTCGATCTGCTCGAGCGTGCGCTCGACCTGGGTCAGTAGCCGTTTGTAATCCATGAATTACTTCGGTGCGTTGCGCGCGCGGAGGCTGCGGATACGCGCCTGCTCGTACCGGACGCGGTCGGCGGCGAGCTCGTCGAGAGAGCGGAACTTACTCACGCCGCGCGGCATCTTCAGGGGACCGGCGATCGGGATCATGCTCAGCATGGCGCGAATCCGCCGGCCGAGCGGCATGTGCCGATTCACGGTCCACGCTTCCGGCATGTCTCCAATGTCTTTGTATTTCCAGACCGGCATCAATCCTCCTGGAGCGAAAATGCCTGCCTCAGTGCTTCAGCGTCGTTGCGATCTTTGAGCCGGACCGTATCGCGCTTCATTTCGTACAGCTGCCTGGGGGTCACAACGCGAATCGGGACCCCTTCGATCTCACTCATCTCCGACTCCAGGTTGGCGTATGAGTACACCTCGCCGAGCCTGGTGAGAAAATCGAACGTCCACTCGCTGTCCGGCGGGCCATAACGCACCGCCGGATAGTCGCCAAGAAGATCGTCAGCCGTGATCTGGTCGATCTCGGGGTCGTCCCAGACGCGGCGAAGTGCGCGCTTGAGGGAGGCGACATTCTCGACTGTCGGCGCGATGAAAAAGTCGGCGTCCTCGGTGGCACGTACGATGCCGTGCGACCAGAGCGCAATCGCGCCGAACGTGATGTACTCGACGCGTTCGTCGTTCATCGCGCGGAGGAGCTTCAGCACTTCTTCCAGATCCATCATCGCTACCGCAACTCTACTCCATCCACCTCGTACGGCGCCTTCACGCCGAGCGCTCCGAGCACGGTCGGATAGACGTCGGCGATGTACGGCGCCCGGTTCGTGGCGAGCTTGCGATTCGTGAAGAAAATGCCTTTCACGATCTCCGGATCGACCGAGCAGTGGTCGCCGCTCCAGACCGCGTCGTTGTCGGCGAAGACGTCTTTCGGCACGCCGCCGAGCGAGGTCTGCCAGGAGACGCGGTAGCCGTCGTTGTTCATCACGAAGAGATCCGGAATCATGTTCGGATCGAACTTGCCGTACGCCTGTTCGCGGGAAACGACGCGCCGGACAGGGCGTTCGCCCGTTTGCGGATCGACCATCGCCACAAGGCGCGTCTGGAGCTCTGTTTTCAGCGCGTCGTACTCGGCTCCGGGATTGACGATGCCCTGCGCTTCGCGTCCTTTGAGGTTGACGTACACCTCGCCGAGGCCCATCGCGTAGGCGCGGGTCTTCGACCAGTCGACGTTCTCCCAGAACTGCCCCTGATCGAACAGCATCTCGACGTTGCGGTCCTTCACCTGCACGCCGCTCTTCAACGTCATGTAGCCGTTCATGACCAGCCAGGTGTTGTAGTGCACGCTCCGGCGAAACGAGGCGAAGCCATGATCCGAGGCGACGAGCAGCAGCGCGTTTTTCTGCTCGGCCGCTTTCATCGCGTCGCCGACGATCTGGTCCATGAGCTGATAGGACTTGAGAACCGCGTCGCCCCATTCGGCGGCGAGCTTCGCGTCGTAGGCGGGATGTTTCGGGTCGACGATGCGCCAGAAGACATGGCCGACGCGGTCGGGAAACTCGAAGCATTGCACGATGAGGTCGTCGTCCTGCTGCAGCAGTTTCGCGAAGAGCCGGCGCGATTGCGCGACGGTCCACTCCATGTCGTCCCAGAAGATCTTCTCGGTGGCGAAGCCTTCCGAGATGGCCCAGGTATCGATCTGCCAGCCGATGGTCTTGTACGGTCCGATCTCTTTGGCCACCTGCGCGGCCCATTTCGACGGCGCCGAGACTTTGAAGCCCGGCGGCAGGCTGCGCGGATCGAAGTTGATCGGCGAGAGATAGAGCTTCACTTCCGGCTGCACGGAAATGAGGTGGAAGCGGCTGATGCCGCGCACTTTGATCAGTTCGTTGAAGGGGAAGACAAAGTCGACCCAGCCGGTCCACTCCCCTGCTTTCAACGGGTACTTTTTCCCGCTGACTTCGATGACCACCGAGTTGCGGTCGTTCGCGACGGCGATGGTCATCGGGATGACGATGTGCGGCGGCGTGTCGAAGAGCTTGTTCGGCGGCCCCTGGATCTTGGTGTTGATGACGCCTTTGTTGTCTTCGAGCTGAACGACTTCAATCGAGAATTCGTTCGAGCCGGCGCGTTTGAAGTCGAGCTCGGAGGTGAAGTAGAACGGTTTGCCGACGCGCCCCGACATGTCGGGAACTCCGAGGCCGGCGAGCATGTGGCCTTCGTGATCGCCGTGACCGAAGTCGGTGGCGGGAAAGGTGACGGGCACGTGCACGATCGACGCTTTCTTCTTCGCATCGGCCGCCACTTCCCAGAACGGAATGCCCTGCCTGCGATTGACCACGCCGGGGCGCGAATCGGGGATGTATTTGTCGACCGCGAAGAATGCCCCTGCGCCGAGGAGCAGGCCGGCGATGAGGAGCGCGCTGCCGATCGCCACGCGCCGCCGCAGAAGAAACACGGCGGCGATCAGCGCAAAGAGCAGCACGATCATCGCGGCGACCGCGATCGGGTTGTTCTTTCCGAACAGCAGCGGCTCTTTCACTTCGTCGAACGCGGCGAAGACCGGGAGATAGGTTTTCGGATCGCGGCGGAGAAAATCGAAGATGCCGGTGCGGCCGGGATCGACGCCGGTCGAGAAGGTCGACCAGGAGACCGGCGTCTGCGCCGGCGTGGTGGGCAGCAGCGGGCGGAAGGTCCCGGTCGCGCGGAGCCGCGCGAGGTTCGGGAGCTTCCCTTCATTCATCCACCGCTCGGTGTAGCGGGCGTCGACTCCGTCGAAGCCGAGAACGATCACTTTTTGCTGCTGAGCCTGCAGAGAAATGGCGAGCAGACATGCCAGAAGGAACATTGGGGCGCGCATCGCGGCGCATCATACAAGAGGGCCCTTGTGAGGCATTTCCGGCGGCACCGCTCTTGTAACGGAGCGAGCCGAGGAGTGACACGATGAAATTTCGTCAGTTGATGACTATCGCGTGCGCCGTTGCGTCCGCGATGCTCGTCGCATGCGGGGGCGGCGAGAACAAATCCGGCGGGAATGGTGCCGCGTCCGCCACTCGCATGGTGATCCCGCTTCAGAGCAGTCCGACGAACCTCGATCCGCGCGTCGGCAACGACAACGCTTCGGGGCGCATCTTCGATCTTTGCTGCCGCGGCCTTCTGCGCGTCACGCCCGAGATGGATTACGCCCCCGATCTCGCGCAGAGCTGGCAGACCCCTGACGACCGCACGATCATCTTCAAACTGAACCCGAATGCGAAGTTCCACGATGGGCGTCCGGTCACCGCGCAGGACGTGAAGTGGACCTACGACTCGCTGATGGCGGAGAACTTCACGTCGTCGAAAAAGTCGGGCTATTCGGCAGTCGGCTCGATCGAGGCGCCGGATGCGACGACCGTCATCTTCCGCCTCAAGGAACCGAACGGCGGTCTGTTCGACAACCTGACGCTCGGCATCGTGCCGCGCGGCACCGATACGAACACCGCGAAGACGAAACCGATCAGCGCCGGCCCGTACCGCGTCACCGAGTTCCGCACCGATGAAAGCGTGGAGCACGAGGCGGTCGACAACTGGATTCACGGCGCGCCGAAGATCAAGAACATCACCGTCCGCGTCATCCCCGACGCGACGACGATGGTGCTCGAGATGCGCCGCGGCACGCTCGATCTGGAGATCAACCAGATCCCGTTCGAGAACGTCGCGGAGTTCGAGAAGAGCCCGAAGCACCAGGTCGTGAAGAAGCCCGGCTCGGTGTGGCAGTACCTCGCGTTCAATCTCAAGGACCCGATTCTTTCGAAGGTCGAAGTGCGCCGCGCGATCGCGCATGCCATCGATCGCGAGCGCATCATCCGCGACCTGCTGCGCGGTCACGGCGTTGCGACCGACACGATGTTCGGCCAGCGCCACTGGGTGCGCGCGGAGAACCTGCCCGCGTATCCGTTCGATCCGGCGAAGGCCAAGCAGTTGCTCGATCAGGCGGGCTTCCGCGATCCCGATGGCGACGGACCGCGGCCGCGTTTCTCGCTGACGTTCAAGTCTTCGACGAATGCGGAAGCGAACCTTCGCGCGGAGATGATCCAGCAGATGCTGCGGCAGGTCGGGATCGACATGAAGATCCAGACGAGCGAGCTCGGAACGTTCCTCGAGGACATCGGAAAAGGCAACTTCCAGATGTACTCGCTGAGCCGCAACGGCATCGCCGATCCCGACTTTTTCTACGTCATCTTCCACTCGCAGAACATCCCGCCCGAGGGACAGAACCGCGGCTTCTACACCAACCCGCGCGTCGATCAGCTGATCTCCGAAGGACGGGCCACGTTCGATCGTGCGAAGCGGAAGCAGATTTACGGTGAGATCCAGCGCATCGTGCAGGAAGACCTGCCGTACGTCTCGCTGTACCACCAGATCAACGTAGCGGTCATGGACAAGGACCTGCAGGGGTACACGATGTATCCGGCCGGGTTCTGGCTCGGTGTGCCGCAGATGGCGAGACAACAGCAACCGCAGTGATCGAGCTGTCCGTCGTCGTCGTCCGACTGGCAATCGCGCTCGCGTTCGGCTTCGTGATCGGAGTCGAACGCGAGTGGCGTCAGAAGCACGCCGGCCTCAAGACGATGGCGCTCGTCTCCCTCGGCGCCGCGGCGTTCGCGATGATGTCGAACACCTTCGGCCCCGGCAATCACAACCCGGGACAGATGGCCGCGGCCGTCGTCGGCGGCATCGGCTTCATCGGCGCCGGCGTGATCATGCACCGCGGCGTTACGGTGCAGGGCGTGACGACGGCTGCAACGCTGTGGGCCGCCGCGAGCGTCGGCGTCGCCGCAGGCCTGGGGCAGCATCCCCTCGCGACCGTGCTTACCGGCGGAATCGTGATCGTGCAGTTCATGGTGCGGCGGTTCGAAACGCGCATCCTGCGCAAACGGAGACAACTCGCGGTCGGCCGCATCGAGGTGCGCGTCGAGTGCGACTCGGATGTCCTCCACGCCGTGAACAGCACCCTCGCCGCGTTCACGATCCTCGAACCGGTACGCCGCTCCGTCGTGCGAGGCGCCGAATCTCTCACGCTCCGCCTCACCCTCCGCGCCCCCGCCCGCGTCGATCTAACCGCCCCGGAAGAACAACTGGTCGCCCTCCCCGGAGTCCGCCGCGTCGACGTCCGCCACCTCGGCATCGACGATGATTGAGGGTTCACCATGTTGAGTTTGGAGTGCGGTGCGCCAGCTACCGCTTTCGCTGCGCTCTTCGCGTAAATCGCGCGAGACGGACGTTCACTCCGTCTCCAGTGGAGCGGCGGGCTCTTAGCCCGCCGAGCATCC
>DASVUA010000553.1:0-3127 GCA_036387295.1 Thermoanaerobaculia bacterium
TCTGCAGATCCATGAGATTGCGGGTGCGATCGGCGAGGAGCCAGCCGAGAGGGAAAACCGCGCCCGACTTCGGCTGCAGCAGGATGAAATTCGTGTGATTCGCCGGACCCATGTCTTCGCGCAGCTCTGCCTCCGCGAGGTCGGCATGCGCCCCGCGCACGGCGAGCAGCGCGCGAATCGGCGAAAACGCTTCGTTGCCGAAGCGGACACTGTCTACCGCCGGCGCCTGCTCCATCGCGAAGTTGATGAAAATAACGTGCGGCCGGACGAGCGGCGCGTACTTGCTGCGCGCGATCACCTCGAGAATGTCCGAAATGGTGGCTGAGCCGGAGTTTTCGAAGTAGCCGCCGTCGACCACGTGCTCGCACCGCGCCCCTTCTGCGCAATCGACCGTCGAGCCGCTGTCGGCGCCGTGCGGACCGCGTGTCAGCGTCGCGGCCGGCCCGACATATGTGAATCGCGTGCTGTTGTCGACCGCGGTGCTCACGCGGACGTCGGCACCGATGGCATCGAAGAGATCGGCCGCATCGGCCAGCTCCGTCCCGCTGCCGTCGTCGCGGTCGAGCCGCAGGTTCGAGGCGACGATCCGCTGTCCGGTCTCGACGATCGTGCCGTTCAGGAAGAGCGCCGGCAGGCGATCCTCCTTGCCGCGCATCATCTCCAGAAAACCGCCCGCAAACAGATCGTCGGGCGTTCCGTCGGGGCGCGCGATGGTCGTTCGCCATGCGCGTTCCCAGCCGCCCTCCAATGCTCGCGCGCGATCGGGAAGAATCGGGAAGGGGACGAATCGCTGCACGAGGTCCGGCTGCATCATCGCAGCGAGCGTCGGCGCCAATGCGTCATGCGAGAGCATCTGGCTCGCCGCGAGCCGCAATGAGTGGTGCTCGCCGATCTGCGGCGTGTAATCGAGCTCCTCGAGAGCGATGTGAAAATCGCCGCGCCGCACGAGCAGCGCTCCGTACACGGTCGATCCGAGGGCGCCGCCAGAGACGCCGCTGATCGCAAACGTGTGCTCGGCGAACGTCGGAACCGTGTCGGTGAGCGAGGTGAGCACCGCCGCCGTCCAGTACGCGGCCCGAATGCCGCCTCCCTCGGTGGCGACGAGCATCACCGGATACTTTCCGTCCGCGCCCGGCTGCGACTGCGACTGCAGTCGCTCGAACCAACGGTCGAATGCGCTCGCGACGCTCGGGCGCGCACGTGTATCGCGGCGCAGCGTTTCGATGACGTGATTGTCATTGAATGGGCTGATCAGAAATGCCCAGACCAGCAGCAGCGTCAATACCGGGACGCGGTTCCGCGAGCCGCTCCACACCAGGAGACTCCCCACCGGAACGAGCAGTGCGAATGCGAGCAGCACGACCGCGGCCGAGCCGATCCTGACGGTGGTCTGGACGAAGAACGTCGACCAGATGAAGAGCAGCAGCGCGGCCGCGAGCGTCACGAGGATCAGAATCTTGGTCAAGCGCGGCCACTGCTGCACGCCCGACTGCCGCCCGTCGCTTTCGCCGATGTAGCGGCGGCGAAGGATCGTGAAGGCGACGAACGCGATCAATGCGAGGGCGAGAAATACGGCGAGTTTCAGCAGCTCGCGAGATGCGTCGCCGCCGCCGTAATGACTTCTCACGCGCAGCACCGCCACAATGCCGACGACGAATGCAAGCGCGCCGAGAATGCGCGGAAGCCATTTCGCGAGCCGGGGGTAATCGCTCGCGCGCGGCGCGTTTTTCGGCGGCTCCGCGTGCAGTAACTGTCGCGAGCAGTACCAGACCTGCAGTGCCAGAAAGATGAAGCCGAACACGAATCCCACCCGTTGTCCCGTATGCGGGGGCAACGCGCCGGTGGGATCGTCCTCGGCGATGTGGGCGATGATGTCGTAGCCCTGCGCCGACACGAGAAACGCGAACGCGATGACGATCAGCGCGAAAAAGCTGAAGCGCAGCGGCAGCAGAAACGCGTAAAGCCGCTGCGCGTCACGCCAGAGGCGTGCGATGTCGGTTCGAATTGTCATGGGGACGGACCTCCGCCCCGAATATAGCCCACATCAGCACCCGTTTGTAGGTGTAGAAATAAGGCCGCTGCTCGCCGAGCGCATCCAGCAGGCGCGCGCGGTAGCGATCGACGAATTCGGCGAACCGCCCGGCTGGCAGCGCCGCCTCGTAGTGCGTCAGAAGAGCGCCACGAACCCACTCCACCACGTCCGCCGAAGAAGGGAGGAGGTGACCGTAAACCTGCATCCGAACGTGCTGCCGCTCGAACCCGAGCCGGTGAAGCAGCTCCGCGTATTGCTCGACCTCGAGCACCGGATCAGGACGCGGCTCGGCACCGAACTCCGCCGCCACCTCCGCCGCGATGCGATGCGAGAGATGACTGTCATTCGCCGGCATCTGAATCGCGAGCTGCCCATTGTGCGACAGCGCGCCGGCGAGCTTCGTCAATAGCGCTTCGTGATCCGGAACCCAATGCACCGCCGCATTGGAGAAAATGAAATCGAATGGTTCGTCCGGGGCGAACGCTTCAATGGTTCCACGCTCGAACCGCAGCGTTTCGGACGCCACAGTCGCCGCCTGTCGCAGCATTTCGCCCGACGCATCGATCCCGACCGTCTCCCGCGCCTGTAACGTCTCATGCAGCTCCCGCGTCAAAGCGCCAGTGCCACACCCGAGATCCACGACCCGCATCCGCACGCGCCGCTGGATCAACGCCACCAGATCGACAAACGGCTGCCGCCGCTCGTCCTTGAACCGCCCATACTGTTCCGGAGACCACATGCACTCCGACGTTAGCACCTCTGCCCCAGCAGATGTTGCGCGAAGCCGCTACAAGAGGCATATAAAAGCAAAGGCGCATTGACGGATTGCCGCAACTCTGCCACTGTCGTCGTGTCCGTCCACCGCCAAGTCACCGGGAGAGCTCATGTCCAGACGTGCCCTCGCGTGCGTGATCATCACGCTCGCGGCCAGCGCCGCTTTTGCAGCGCCGCAGCAACTGTCGATCGCCTTCACAGCAAACATCATCAGTGTCACAGGCGTCACGCCCGCGGCATCGGTGTACATCTACGGCGTCTCCCGCGAAGCCTCGAACGGGTTTGTGAGCGTCGTCCCGCGCACGATCACGTTGCGTGACG
>DASVUA010000554.1:0-2446 GCA_036387295.1 Thermoanaerobaculia bacterium
GAGTTGCTCGTTGGTGGTTGATCGTTACTCGTTGCCCGTTACCCGTTACCCGTTGCCCGGGCGTTTTCGCGAAACCAGTCAGGATCGGGCAACTCGCACGTAGCAACTCACAACGCTGACCCGCAAGCACCTGAATGCCCGGGCAACTGGCAACGGGCAACGGGCAACGGGCAACGGGCCACGGGCAACAGGCCACGAGCAACACGCAACGCAACCGTCAACACCCCACCCCCTCACGCCTGCTTGTCGTAAATCAGCCACAGACCCGAGAAGCCGCGGAGGAGGCGGAAGCGGGAGCGGTAGAGCTGGCGGTGGATGCGGCGGTTGGTGTAGTAGACCGCTTCCTGCAGGAGGTCGGCGAATGATTCGTCGAGCTCTTTGGCCCAGTCGAGGCTCTTTTTCGAGCGGTTCAGCAGATCGGCGTCGGGGCGGACGCCGCTGGCGATGGCGGTGGAGAGGATCGTCGCTTCTTCGTCGATCTTCATCCGCAGCGCTGCGGCGCGCAGGTAGAGCAGCCAGAGCTCTTCGTTGTCTTCTTCCGCTTCCGCGGCCCGGCAGTCGACGAGTTTCTGATACGCGGCCGCTTCCCACGGCTCGAGGCGCAGCTCGCGCGCGGCGGGAAGCTGCACGAGCTCTTCGGGCGTGAGAGCCGGGTCGGCGGTTTCGATCGCGGCGTCGATGCGCAGCACGTATTCGAGCAGCGGCTCGCCGCGGCCGAAACGCGCGGTCATGCTGCCGATGTGCGCCGCGTCTTCGAAGAACGCCGGCGGCAGGTCGGCGGTCGATTCGACCTCCGGATCGAGCCCCTGATCGAGCTGCGCGAGGATCGAGTTCATGCTCGCCTTGAGGCGCGTCACCACCTCGTGCTTCACGTTCGACTGCGCGCGCAGCGAGTCGAACTGATCGCGCAGCAGGCGAAAGCGCGCGAGCTCTTCGATGAGCGCCGGGTTCGTGCCGCCGAAATTGCGCGCGATGGCCGAACCGTGCTTCATCAGCTTTCCGGTGTCTTCGACCAGCCGTTGCTCTTCGCCGCCGTAGAGACGGAGAAAGCGGTTCTTCGCGGCGACGTTCAGCTCCACGATCGCGAGCAGCACGTCGGGATCGAAGTAGAGATCGCCGACGCGATGCTTGAACGTGCGGGCGTCCTTCAGCAGATTGCGCTCGCTCAGCTCGTCGAACTTGGCGGCCGACTCGATGTCGTCGCGAATCGAGCGGAGCGCGCGGATGAGCCGCCCCACCTCATCGCGCGGCGGCGTCGCGACGCGCAGCAGCGCCACGAGCTCGATCAACTGCTGGCGCAAGGCGAGCGTTTCGCGCACGACGTACTCGCCACGCTTCTCGTGGAACTCTTCGCTGAGGCGCGTGAAGAGAAGATCGAGCTTGTCGCGGTGATCGCCTTCCACCGCATCGGCGAAAAAGTAGAAGCGGATCAGCGATTCGATGAGCGCATGATCGGGACGTTCGAGACGATCGAAGAAACGGCGCAGCAGTGAAGGGCCGATGCGCGCGTCGGCGGCAAGCAGTTGCCGCGCGGCGAGATCGAGCGCGTCTTCCGCGGCATCGAGATACGCCACCGCTTCCATCGGGTACGTGCCGTTCAGCGCACGCGTGGCGTTCTTGATGCCGCCGTAGATGTCGCCGAAATCGATCGCGTACGGCAGCGGCTCGGAGAGGAATTGAGCGTACACACCGGCGGCAAACTGGTGCGCGGTCCACGTCGCCTTGAAGCGGGACGAAACGCGCGTGCAGCGGCTCTGAAGTGCGCCTGCTTCGGTGACGGTCATCTCAAATTCCGGATGCTATGATTCTGACACGAATGGCACAGACCACGTTATTCAGTCGCGAACAGATCGACCGACGCGTAGCAGAGATGGCAGCCGAGATCAGCGCCGAGTTTGCCGGCACCGAGCTGATCGCGCTCTGCGTGCTCAAAGGGGCGATGTTCTTCTGCGCGGACCTCGTCCGGCAGATGACCATGGACGTCCAGCTCGATTTCATCCAGATCTCGAGCTACGGCAATCAAAAGTATTCGTCCGGCGTCGTGACGATCCTCAAAGAGCCGCAGCTCGACATGCGCGGCAAGTCGGTGCTGATCGTCGAGGACATCATCGACAGCGGCCTCTCGATCCGTGAGGTGAACAGCTACATCGAGAGCCGCGGCGCGGCGAAGGTGAAGACCGCCGCGTTCCTCGACAAGCCGAAAGCGCGCAAAGTGCCGTTCACACCCGACTACGTCGGCTTCCCGATCGAGCCGCAGTTCGTGATCGGCTACGGCCTCGATTTCGCCGAAAAGTACCGCAACATCCCCGAGGTGCAGGTCCTCAGCGACTTGTCTGGAGCGCGGCGACGCGAGTCGCCGCACTCCGCATCAACACGGCGCTTCGCTCGCTGGTGGAGCGGCGGGCTCTTAGCCCGCCGGCAGCAAAAGAGACGTCGGCGGGCTAAG
>DASVUA010000555.1:0-8712 GCA_036387295.1 Thermoanaerobaculia bacterium
GGGCTCTTAGCCCGCCGGCCGTTGGTAGCTCGGCGGGCTAAGAGCCCGCCGCTCCACTAGAACCGACGCTGCGACGCGCGTTTTACGGTTTGAACTCGAGCGTCACTTCCTGAAGGACTTCGACGGGTGTGCGGCCCTTCACGGACGGTTCGAACTGCCACTGTTTCGCTGCATCGACCGCGGATTCGGACAGGCCGTAGCCCATCGGCTTGAGGACGGTGGCGTCGCGTACGAAACCGCTTCTATCGATCAGCAACTCGAGGACGACGGTGCCGGCGGCACCGGCGGCTCTTGCGTCTTCCGTGTACACCGGCGCGACCTTTTTGATCACGGCCGGCGCTTTGATGTCTTTGCCGCCTTGCGATGGGCGCGCGGGTGCCGGGGCTGGTTTCGCTTTCGCGGTCGTGAAGCCGCCGCGCATCGAGTCGGTCACTCCATCGCCGTCGGCGGCGGTGAACTCGACGAGGTACGCCTCGCCGTACGGCACGACGCGCACTTTGTACGTCATGCCGCCGGCGACCGTTTCCGCTTCTTCTGCCGAACCGCCCTTCGCGGCGACCTTCAAATGTGCAACGTGGTTGCGCGACTCGGCGTCGAACACCTGCACGTTGTACTGCCGCGAATCTGCCGACAGAGACTGCACGTCGATCTTTACCAGATGCTTGTCGGACCGAAGCGAATCGGCCAGCGCTGCTGCACTGAAAAGGATGAACACGAACGTCACGAACGCGGTGCGTAGCATGGCTGTCTCCTGAATTACGTGCGGCAGAGCGCTCACTGCTTCGGTGCTGCTTCCAGGCGCGCCAGGCGCTCTTCGAGCGAGAGAAGTCGCGCGCGCAACTCAACGACTTCGGCGCTCTTCGCCTGCAGTTCAGCGGTGCGTTCTTCGAGCGCTTTCACGGCGACGAGCGTCACGCTCGCGAGGTCCTGCACTCCGATCGCCGTGTTGCTGGTGCCGAGGGCGAACGCCGCGTGAAAGTCTTCAGCCATCGGGCCGATGTGGCGAACGTTCGCCCCTTCGGAGATGTAGTTCCACGTCGACATCGGCAGCACGCGCAGTTTTGCGAGCACCTCTTCCCCATTCACCTCCGCGAAGTTCTCTTTCGTCCCACGACTCGAGGTGCAGTTGAACACGCCCGATCCTGCCGGCAGGTTGCAGCCGGTCGTCCCCGCGAGGTTCGTGCGGAAGCGGAAACCGCCCGTCGCACGGAACGCCGCTTCGTTGTTCGCGGAGTTGCGGAACGTGTCCGCGGTCGCGGTGGCGGAGGCGTCGCTCCAGATGAACGTGCCGTAAAACCCGTTGTTCGACGCGAACTTGCCGAGCGCCGTGGTGTGATCCTGATCGGCCGTCACGTTGTAGCCCATCGCGATCGCGGCCAGGCCGCGAATGTTGAACGTGTCGGGATCGCATTTGCCGTTGATGTACGGACCACCCGAACGTGCGTTGTTGCCGAACGCGACTCCGTACGTGTCGCAAACGCGGTTGGCGGCGCCGGCCGCGAAGCCGGCCGCACCTTTCACTTCGTTGCCGCTGCCGAACGCGATGCTGCTCGTGCTGCGCGCATAGTTCGTGTCGCCGAACGCGAACGCGTAGAGCCCCTCCGCGGTCGAGTTGCTGCCGCCGGCCCAGGAGAAGAAGCCGACCGTCGCATCGTCCCATTCGTTGTCCGCGTAGCCGGAGCGGAACGAGCCTTTGTACGAATCCCAGCTCGTGCGGTAGCCCTTCCCCTGCATCGGACTGACACCGATGCCGAGGTTGCCGGTGGCGACGAAGCTGCCGTTCTGGAAGACCTTGAACCATGCGGGCGTGTGTCCGCCGGGGCCGGAGCAGCAGGTCGAGCCGCCGCGCAGGTTGATCATCGCCGCGGTGCCGTTCGCATCGCCGACCGAGAGCTGTTCGCTGCCGGGAACGAACTTCACGAAGTTCCAGTCGGCATAGGCTTTGTTCACGGCGTCGCCCGCATCGGTCGGGTTGCCGAGGCTCGTGATTCTCGCGCTCGACATCGAGATGCCGGCCGGGAAGGCGTTGAGCGCGGACCAGGAATTCGCGATGTTGAGGCGGGCGAGATTCGCGGGAAGACGATTGTCGTTGATCGTGCCGCTCGTGGAGGGATTGTTCACCGCACTGATGATCGTCGTGCCGGAGGGCGCTGCGCCGGCGCCGGCAGCGGTGGTCTGCGTCGACCCATCGGGAAAGACGATTCCGTCTTTCGTCATCGCGGTACCCGCGGCAAACGCGTGAGTGGTGAAGCCGAAGAGTGCGAGAGCCAGGAGAGCGAGCGTGCGTTTCATGGCAGCGGAATCTAGAGATCCGCGCTTACGCGCCGCTTACGATCGCTTTCTGCGTGCGTTACGCGTGACGCACGCGCACGACCATTTTCCCGACTGCCGCATTCGTTTCCATGAGCGTGTGCGCCACCACGATCTCCTCGAGCTCGAACACGCGATGAATCGAGGGCGACAGACGCCCCGCCGCGATCTCATCGAGAAACTCCTGCATCACCTGCTGCGGCAGATCGGCCGCCTCGCCGCCGTACGCGGTGAGGCGCACGCCATTCGGGATGTAGCCGATCGGATAGAAGTCGCGCACGATCCATTCGTCCGAGACCATGCCGGTGAAACAGACCGTGCCGTGCACTCGCGCCGCACGCAGCGAATCGGGAAGCGTCGAGGTGCCGATCAGCTCGAGGACCGCGTGAACGCCGTCCGGCACGAGCTCGCGCACCGCGTCGGCGATCGAGCCACTGTCGAGTAGCGGATGATCGACACCGCGCGCAGCGAGCTCGGTGAGACGTTCGGGCCGTCGCGTCGTCGCGATCACCTTCGCCCCCAGGCGCCGCGCCAGCGCTGCCGCGGCGAGGCCCACGGAGGTCGTGCCGCCGCGGATCAACAGCCACTGATTCGCGCGAAGATCGAGGCCGGTCGTCAGCGAGCCATACGCCGTCTGCAGCATCTCCGGCACCGCACCGACGACTTCCCACGGCAGCTCGGTGTCGATCGGAATCACCTGCGAGGCGGGAACGACCGTGAATTGCGCATACCCGCCGTCGAACGCGCGTCCCATCCCGCCCATCATCGCTACGACTTTCTGTCCGCGCGCGAACGGCGTTCCGGCCGGGTCATCGATCGTGCCGGCGCACTCGATCCCCGGCACGCGAGGAAACGTGGCGTTGGTCGCGACACCCTGGCGAAGATGCAGTTCGGAACGATTGATCCCGAACGCTTCGATCCGAATGCGCACCCATCCCGCGGGTGGCCGCGGCAACGGAAGATCGCGAAGGTGCAAGGCTTCGGGCTCGCCCGGTCCGTCGAGTTGAATCGCTTTCATCCGGTCATTGTGCGCTGTCTGCGGTCGCACGCGCGCGGCGGGACGACCGCAAGCGCGTGTACGTTCAGCGCGCCAGCGCGATCTGCTTCAAGCCGATGAGATGAAGCAGCCCGGCCACCAGGCAGACTGCCGAGGTGACGAGCCAGAACCGGAGAGTGTTGCCCGGAAAGTAGGGCACGAGCGCCGCGGCTATGGCGAATGCGCTCGAGAGGAACGGCGGATCCAGACGCAATCCTTTGCCTTGAGACCTGGTCCGCTGCATCACGCTGGTTGACGCCCGTCTTTGGCGGCGGCGTCGACCATTTCGGCGAATACTCTGCGGTCGTCAGAATGGAAGCGTTCGTAGAAGGGCATGAGCTCGTTCAGGATGCGTCGCGCTTCAGCCCAGGTGATCGGTGCGGAATCTTCGATCGACAGAGGCGATGTATCACCTGTGACGGGACTTCGATACTCAGCCGTCCGAAACCACTCCAACAGAGGCTCGCCATAAGAGCGCAACGCACTTTCTGCCTGTTCTTGCTGGGAACGACTGATGCGGAAAAAGAGGCAGTACTCGATTCCGTCTGCGCCGGCGAACGTAGCGCTGACGGAGCCGCCGCCCGCGATAGACGTCGAGGTGACGCAGCTCCACAATCGTGGAGTCGAACACCGCCATACGCGCGCGCTGCTTGTGACGCGCATTGCGCAGGAGTCTGGCGAAGCGAGAGAGACCGGTATGGGGACCGCTCATCGGCGCTCTCTACTCCGGTTTGCTCACTGCGTCCAGCCACTCCTTCAAGGCCGCACTCGGTTCTTTCGCCGAGGCGCGGTATGCATCGACGGCGGCCTTTCCTTCGTGGCCACCGTGCAGGAGAAGGGCGGAGAGGGCGTCGTAGCGGACGAGCTCCTGCGGACTGGCGAGCGCGGACTTTGCCGCGTTGATGCCGCGCGGTCCCCAGTTCTTCACCGCGAGATAAAGAGCCAGGCCGCGGACGCGCGCGTCGGCATCGGTCAGCAGTTGTTCCAGCGCTCCATCGAGTTTCGGTCCGGCGTGCTCGGCCAGAATCTCCTGTGCTCCCCATCGCACACTCCCGTCGTCGTGGCGGAGGAATGCGATGACCTCGGATTGACGCTCCGGGTTCCAGGAGCCGCCCAGTTGCATGAGCGCGGCGCCGGCAGCCCAGCCGTCGCGCTGCAGCAGCTCGGCGCGCTCCTTCCCCGCCGCCGCGCGCTGCAGCGCGCGCATTGCCGCTTCCGGCGCGAGCTTCTTCACGCGAAATTCGGCATGCTCGGAGTCATAAAAAGTGAGGGTCTAGAAAATAGGCGTTGAGGTAATAGTCGAGCGCTTTGTCCTCGTCCTTCATCACCTTCAGGAAAAACCGGCCGGTCCATCCCTGAATGTCGGCGTCGTCAGGAGCGAGCCGTGCCGCTTCTTTGTACTCGGCCGCCGCGAGCTCGTTTCTGCCACTGTCCTGAAGCAGTGCGCCCCTTGCGCGCCGAAGCGCTGCATCGTGTGGATGGGATTTCAACGCTTCGTCGATCACCGTCATCGCTGCGCCCGGATCGCTGTCGCGCAATTCGATGGCTTGCATGAGCATGCTCCATGGATTCCGCGGATGTGTCTTGCGAAACTCGCCCAATCGCTTCGCGGCCTCGTCGACGCGTCCAGCGCGACGCTCGACCTCGGCCAGCACCTGCACCAGATCGGCGTCTTCCGGATCGGCGGCGATCGCTTTCTGCAGCCAGGTTCGCGCATTGTCCCAATCGCCGCGGGAGAGATAGACGTCGCCGAGTTTCCGGAGCGTTTCCTTGTCGCTCGACGTCGCGGCCGCCGCTCGCAATTTCGCCTCGGCTTCGGCGCTGTTATCGAACGGATCGCGGCGGAATGCTTTACTGAACGCCGCGTCGAATTTCTCGTCTCCAAACCACACTGTGCGCGCGGTTTCCAAGATCGAGAACGCCGTCAGACGGTGCCCTTTGTCGTGCAGTGCCCGCGCGAGCGCCACGTGAGCTTCGGGATCGAAGAAGCGCAGCGCGTATGCGTCGCGAAGCCGCGTCAACTCGGCGTCGGACGGACTCCCCGCCTGCGCCGCGGCTGCAAGGAAAATCAGGACCAGAACAAGGACGGCAGGTCTCAATCGCTGCATTCGAATGGACTCTCCTACTGTACGCGCCGCGCGTCAGCGCTGCGTCTGCAGATCTTCGCGAATTCCGGTCTCGCCTTCTTTCGACGCTCTCAGCATAGATCACCAACGCGTTTGTCATGGACGCGAGCACACCCGCGGCACCGACGGATGACATCAGTTCGCGAACGCTGCCGTGCGTGACCAGTTCCACAACCGCGTTTTCCGGCGTATTTGCACGGGACGAATCCGCTAAGTTCTTTCCGGGCGAAATTGATTGAAAACTCCATCGGACACCGCCATCGGCGATCCCCGCGGAGTCGGCAGGCGAACGCGTGTCGGAATCGTATCAGGCGCGAGCGGCGGCTCGTGCTTCGGCAAGAGAAGGGCGATCGCGCAGGCGGGCCGAGGCCGTGGGGCGAAATGCGCAAACACACGGTCGATCTTCAGATCGCGCCGGGTAACCGTTTCCGCAGCCAGCGGATCTGTCCGCGGTGGTTGATTTCATCTTCACAGACGTGGAACCACTTCCAGTAATTGTTTGCGTCTACAGAGCCGAGGGGGGCGACGCGTAATAGCCAGTCGCTGTCGCGTGTGCGCAGCTCGCGTTCGGTGCGGGCTCGGATCTGCGCGAGCATCTCCACGTAATCGTGGAGTGAATATCCGCCGTGCGCAATGGCCGCATCTCCCATGTCGAGGGCGGCATCCCACTGTTGCGCATCCTCGGCGGACCACTCGCGCTCATCGAACGAATTGACCTGATACCACGTTTCGACGGCCGCAATGTGCCAGAGCAGCGCACCGATCGAATTGCTCTTTTCGTCATACCGGTGCGCGAGCTGTTCGACCGACAAGCCCTCGACGGCTTTGAGAGTCTGCTCGCGCGCATAGGCAAGCATGTCGAGAAGCGCACCGAAGGGCAGAGGAACGTCTGTAGAGGTTCCGATGACGAGTTGTTTTCGATCGGGCATGCCCTCGAAGCTATCACGGCAAGAGAGCGCGTCGGCCGGCACGTCGTGGCGGTGAGAAGTTGACATTGCTTAGCGACTTCGCTAAGTTTTGCCTCATGAATGAACTGCAGACGACGCCGCGCCCTGTCCCGATGCTCGTGATCTACCGTGTCAAAGCCGGCAATGATGCGCGATTTGTGGAGCTCCTGAAGCAGCACTGGCCCGCCCTGCGCGGGATCGGTCTGGCGACTGAGACGCCGGCGGAGATTTATCGCGGCGAATCGAAACGGCCGGCGCCGGGGGGCGGCTCGATTTACGTCGAGACGTTCGAGTGGGTGGACGAGAATGCGCCCAATGTCGCGCACCAGACGCCGCAGGTGATGGCGGTGTGGGAGCCGATGGGGCCAATTCTCGAGGGAATGGAGCTCATTGCGTTGCGGCCGCTCGATTCGTAAGCTGCGCGCGTGGATCCGGCACGGCAGATCGAAGAGCTCGACGCCGTGTTGTCGGCGCTTTCGCATCCAGCCCGGCGGCAGATCCTGCTGACGATCTGGTTCCGCGGCGGCGAGATGGGATCGGGCGACATCGCAGATCGTTTCGCACACAGCTGGCCGACCACCACGCGTCACCTGCGCGTCCTCGAAGAGGCCGAGCTGGTGACGCAGGAGAAGCAAGGCCGCACGCGCGTCTATCGCGTCAATCACCAGAAGCTGGCGGCGGTGCGCGAATGGCTTGCTTGGTTCGACAAACCTCCCTGAGTCTGCGCGTATGCTTCGCGTGATGAGCGACGAGCGTGTGGATTGGGAGGAGCTTGCGCGGCGCGAGCCGTATTTCGCGGTCCTCGCGACCGACGGTTCGGACGCGGTCCAAAGCAGCGCGGAGCCGAGCGAGGCGTATTCCAGGACGGGCGAAGCGGACGTCGCGGCGTTATTGAACGCGATCGAAACGCTCCTGTCGCGGAAGCTCGCATTGACGTCCGTCCTCGATTTCGGATGCGGTGCGGGACGCCTGACGCTCCCATTGGCGAGACGGGCAACGCAGGTGACCGCGTGCGACATCGCGCCGACGATGCTCGCGCACGTGCGGCGCAACGCCGGCGCGGCCGGGCTGTCCAATGTTTCGCTGATCTCTCCCGACGAATTGCAGACGTCGCAGCGGCGGTTCGACTTTGTCTGCTCGTTACTGGTGCTGCAATACCTCCCCCACGCGGAGGGGTATGCGGCGGTTCGGACGTTGACCGAGGCGCTTGCCCGCGGAGGGGTGGCTGCGCTCGAGATCCCGCTCGCGCCGGCGCTGACGGTCGAGCGGTATGTACGCGCAATGCGTACGCGGTCGCGGTTCACACCGGCGTCCGCGGCCGGCGAGAGACAGACGCCGCGGCGCGCATTGCGTATGTATCGCTACGGGCAGCGCCGCCTCGCGCAGGAGATCGAAACGGCCGGCGGGCACGTCGTCGCGCTGCTGCCCGCGCACGAGGGTGAGCAAAACAGCGTCGTCGTGGTGATCGAGAAACGGTGATCCGTCATTCGCCGGGCGTGCTGTACGGCATTGCACCCCAGTACGCGTAAAACGTGTCGTCGAGTTTTCGCCAGCCGGCGGCGACCTCGGGCTCGTTCGCTTCGAGCCAGCGGACAAAGTGCGGCCTCGTGCCGTCCGCATCATTGAGGCCGTATTCGTCGCCGAGATCCCACGAGGCGAATACACGTCCGTTTTTCTTCGCCACGTTCGGATCGGCAGCGAGTGCGGCGACGCCGCGGCCAACGAAGAGAGGGGTTTCGGAGGCGATGAACGATTTCATTTGCGCAGCGGCGTCGCGCCAGTTTTCCTCGGAGACGCCGAAGTGGTCGAGCATCCATTCCGAACGGAGAAATCCCGGGGTCACCGCGACCGCCGTAATGCCGCGCTCCTTCAACTCCTGCGACAGCGCGAACGCCATCCTGATGATCGTGGTCTTCACGAGGTCATAGAAAAAATGGCCGCGATAGTAATAAGCGTCACCGTCTGTGATCTCGACGACCAGACCGCCGGGCCGCAATTTCGGCAGGCCGTGATAGCTGGTGATGATGTGGGTTTTGATTGCGCGGTCGATGAGCGTCAGGCCATCGTCCAGCTTCGTTTCCCACAGTTTCTTGCCCCATTCGACGAGATCGTCGCCGCCCCAGATGTCATTGACCAGGATGTCGAATTCACCCACCTGGTCGAACAGCCGCGCGACCTGTTCGGGCACTGTGTGGTCGACCTGCACCGCGATCCCATGTCCGCCGCGAGCGGTGACGATTTCGGCGGTTTCGTTGATCGTTTCGGGGCGGTTCTTCATTCCGGGACTGCCCGG